>JAUVKU010000039.1 GCA_030596105.1 bacterium | reverse complement strand
GGGGTTTTGCCGTTCCAGCGGCCATATTTTCTGTTCTCTAAATATTGAGGATTAGCAATAGTTAGCTTTTCGCATAATATGCCGGAGAAAGCCGCCGGAACATCTAACAAAGAGAGTTTATTTTTTATTATGATTTTCATTCTGTTTGGCTTTTGAGAGATTCTATTTCTTTTTTGGTTGCTGGTCTGGTTCCACTTTCTTGAGATACATAGTATTTTCCGTTGGATGATTTTAATATTGCGTATCCAGTATGATATCCTGTTTTTGTCCTGTTTCCTTCTTTTTCCGCTATCTTTTTCATTTTTCGTCTCCCTGACTTGTTTTTAATATTATATAAGATTTTTTGTAAAATTAGAAATCCAAACCATTCTTAATTTCAATATATGCCCTATTAATAGTGGGTATCTTCCAGCCTTTTAATCTTAGGTACTTTGTTAATTGATGTTTGCTGCTAAAATTTTTTTGCTTCGGTAGCATTGCCAGCAGATCAGCAGGAGCTTCTAAAATAATACTAATGATCTGATGTGCTTCATGCGATAAATTAACTATTGTATCTTGAAAAACGCATCTTTTTTCTTGTTTACATGAGGAGAAGGCAAGTTCCTCTAATTCAACTTCAATTCCATTATGTCTGCTCTGATTTTCGTATGCTAAAAGATTCTTAAATTTGGATTCAACAGCATGATAAAGAAGTGTCGAAAATTTGCCTTTTTCAGGATTATAATATTTTTGACATTCTACAAAAGCAACATTTGCTTCTGCAATTAATGTTTCGAGGTCCATTCCAGTTGTTTTGTTCCATGACCAAGATATTTTTTGGATAAGTTTTTCGTAATCTTTATAATTAAGCATTTCGTATCCTTTTTGGTTATTAATTAATCATATCATATCTTTTAACTGTTGAACTGATTTATCCCGTTCCGTTACTTGCCGGGTAACAAACACAAGGTTGCTGGTAAGGCGATTAATAACCTTGTCTTTTTCAGCATTGGTTGTTTTCAACGTTTTAATTAAAGTCGTGTTTGCAACTAATCTATTTGTTAGTTCTCTATTTATGTAATTAGACGTTTTTGAGGTCGAACTTACAGTTCTGAAGTTTTCTTCACATAGTCTATCGAATTCTTCTCGTTTTCGTTCGTGGTCTTTATTTGTTTTCATAATCTTTTCTCCTTTTTAATATTTATTTAATCTATATTTTCTGTTATTCAACAATTCGTCTTGGTCTTTTTCTTCGTATAACTTTCGTCTTAATTCACTAACTGTTAAATCTTGATTACCGACTTCATACAATATTGCTCTTAATTCTCTAACTGTTAGTTTTTCCATAGTCTTTTCTCCTTCTTAGATTTAGGTTAATATTTCCTTCTTATTATTAATATAGTTTTTCAACTTCATTCATGATTTAAACTACCCATACCATTTGTCTTCTGTTTGTCTTTGTCCATCTGACTTCCATAGTTGATTCTGTTTCCCAAGTTACCTCACACCAGCCTTCTCTTGTCCATCTTGTGACTTCTATTCTTGTTCTTTTCATTTTATTTCTCCTTTTTTTGGTTTAGGTTAATTTATTTCCTTCTTATTATTAAGATAATAATAAAAATAAAGAAAGTCAAGCTTTTTCTTTAAAATAATTAAAATAATTTTATTCATCTAACTTATTGTTATGTTTGGCATTCCTTTAATAATCATCCTAAGCAACAAGAAATAATTAAAAAAACATTTGATTTATATAAAAAATAATATTATTTTCAGAACATTTCTGAAGTCTGAAGATAAAAATTAGGTAAAAAATAATGTCCAAATTTGTGAGAAAGCAAAAAACTCATCCCGAAAACCCTACAAATAAAATTCCTATTGCCAGAAACGATGAATTGACTGTTAATCAAAAGATATTTGTTGATCAATGGCTAATAGACAGAAATGGTACCCAGGCATATAAAGTTGCATATCCTCACATAAAAAATAATGCATCTGCGGGAGTTCTTTCTTGTCAGCTCTTAAACCTTCCAAAAATCTCCAAATATATACAAGCAAGACTTAAAAAAATATCTGATAATACAGAGATAAATATTGAATGGGTATTGAAAAGATATAAAATGCTGGTTGATTATTCTATCGATGATTTTTTTGATAGCCAAGGTAATATGAAACCGCTGAATAAAATCCCAAAAGATAAGCTTTATGCGGTTTGTGGGTTCAAGGCAAATAAAGTAATTACCGACAACGATGTAGCTCGAATAGAAACAATTATGAAAGAATACAGATTTCCGGATAAAAAAGGGGTACTTGATTCTTTAAGTAGATATTTGGGCATGTTTGAGAAAGACAATGAGCAGAAAAGGACAAGTATGCCTGTTCAAATAAACGTAGCATTAGTGGATTGATATGGAAACAAATTCCATCAATATAAAAATCAGCCGAAAAGTTTTCAATCCCGTATATCTGGATTATTTAACAGATGAGACCAGGATACAAATATTTTTTGGCGGAGCTTCATCGGGTAAATCTGTTTTTGTGGTTGGCCAAAGAGTTGTATGGGATTTGTTACAAGGGGAAAGAAACTATCTTATAATCCGAAATGTTGCAGGGACTTCTAGAAATTCTACCTTTAACGAGGTTAAAAAAATCATTATTGCTTGGGAAATAAGTGAATATTTCAAGATTAATAAATCAGAAATGATTATCACTTGCGCTAATGGTGTCCAAGCTATGTTCGCAGGATTAGACGATGTCGAAAAATTGAAATCTATTACGCCTGTAAAAGGAGTAGTAACTGATATATTGGTAGAAGAAGCCACAGAAACAACAGAAGATGACTTGAAACAATTACAGAAAAGGCTTCGTGGAAAATCAAAGGTTAAAAAAAGAATAACTCTGGTTTTCAATCCAATTATGAGAAGCCACTGGATACATACCTCATATTTTAAAGGTAAGTTTCATGACGATGACTCTTTTTATCAAGATAAAGATTTATTGATTCTCAAAACAACTTACAAAGACAATTTAAAATTCCTGGAAAAAGACGATATCCAAGCACTGGAAAATGAAAAAAACGAATATTTTTATAACGTATATACATTGGGTAACTGGGGGATATTGGGAGATGTTATATTTACAAATTGGAAAACTAAAGATTTGTCTGGTATGATTCCCCATTTTGATAATATTCGTAATGGACTTGATTTTGGATATGCCAATGACCCGGCGGCATATAATAGGATGCATTATGACAAGAAAAGAAAATTATTATATATTTTCAAGGAGATACATGAATTCGGTTTGACCAATCCTCAATTGGCAGATCGCATAAAGCCTATAATTGACAGAGAGCGCCTAACTTGCGATAGTGCAGAACCTAAATCTATACAGGAATTAAAGGACCATAATATTAATGCGGTTGGAGCTATGAAAGGAAGAGATAGTATTAATTTTGGAATACAATGGTTACAGGGGAATGAGATAATAATTGATAAAAAGTGTCAGGAAACGATAAATGAATTTCAGGTGTATCAGTGGAAAAAGACTAAACAAGGAGAAACAATTAATACTCCTGTAGATCGAGATAATCACCATATAGATGATATCAGATATGGGATGGAAAACGATATGACAAAAGGTAAACGAGCGGGGGCTTGGTAATGAGATTTTGTGAACTCGAGCAGCTATTCTTATTTGATAAATGGAATAACTTTATTGGCGTAGCCCATATTGAATCGCTCCAACAAATCGCCGAGAATACTTTAATTTGTTCTGAAAAATTAAAAAAACGGGGAAGGCTCATAAACGCTTATGAGATTGTGGGTTTGAATACCACCGTAACAAGAGGCAAAAATGTCTAAAACAAAACAAATTCCAGGTAATGTTCTGAATGATCAAATAAAAACATTGGCCAGCGATCTTATGGGTAGAGCAAATCTCGCATCCAGAATGGGGAAATCTTTTGGTACAGACAGAGATATTTATGAGGCGCTTGGGTATACTAAAAACCCTGTTTTTGACGATTATTATGCAAGATATGAAAGGCAGGACGTTGCATCCAGAATAATTGACGCCCCTGTTGAGGCGACATGGAAAGGAACTCCTTTAATAATTGAGAATGAAGATCCGGAAGATACAGAGTATGAAAAAAAATGGCGAGAATTAGCTAATGAAAGACATATTTTTCATTATCTGAGCAGAGCAGATAAAGTTGCGGGAATAGGGGAATACGGAATCTTGTTACTTGGTTTCGACGATGCAAACAACGCCAATTCCGGAGAGCCGGTAGAAAAGGCAACCAAATTGTTGTATCTGCGTCCGTATGCCCAGAACAACGCGGGTGTTAGGGAATGGGAGGAGGATTTATCAAATGAAAGATATGGCCTCCCCAAGATATACAAATTAAAAACAAGTACTGCGCAGAAAGATGGAACGAGATCAATAGATGCTCATTGGACAAGAGTAATTCATTTTGCCGAAGGATTACTTGAGAATGATGTATATGGAAAACCCGAATTGAAGCCTGTTTTAAATAGACTACAAGATCTTGATTTGATATCAGGTGGTAGCGCTGAAATGTTTTGGAGAGGAGCTTTTCCCGGGATTGCTTTTAAACTTGGCGAAGATGCTACAATGGAGAGCCAGGATAAAAAAGCCCTTGAGGACGAGATAGAAAATTATGTCCATGATCTTAAACGATATATGCGGATACAAGGATTGGATATTCATGAGCTAAAAGTTCAGATTGCCGATCCTAAAAGCCATTTTGATTTGCTTATATCTCTTATAAGTGCCGCTAAAGGTATCCCAAAAAGGATATTGACCGGGTCTGAAAGAGGAGAGCTTGCCAGTAGCCAAGATGAAAAAAATTGGTTAAGCAGAATAGAGGAGCGTAGAAACAACTATATTGAGCCTATGGTTCTCAGGCCGTTTATTCAGCGTTTAATCGACGTAACAGTACTGCCAAAACCAGAACTGTTTGAAATTGAATGGCCTGATTTATTTGCTATTGGGGAAAAAGACAAGGCAGATATTGCAAAAACAAAAGCTGAAACGCTTGCTGCCTATTCTAACTCAATAGGGGCGGATACAATAATTCCGCCATCTATGTTCTTGAAAAAGTTTTTACAATTTGACGCCGATGAAATAGAAGAAATTGAGGCGGAAGTTGGCAAAATAGTTGAAGAAGTAGAAAGCGAAGGAGGAAATGAATAATGATAAACAGGTCGGATAGCTTGCCTTATCGAAGTGAAAGCAATACAAGGGTTATTCTTGCAGGGACGTCTATTAGAGATATCTTGGAGGTATCGATTGCAGATGATAGTTGGCAGCCGGTTAGCGTGCCTACAGGAATTAGTTGTAAGGCGATTTTGGCGACAACCAGAGATGGTGGGGATTGGAAGATATCCCATCTTGTTGCCGGGACGCGATATTTGACTGTGAAAGCTCCTTTGTCTATAGATATCGCGGGATTATCGGAAGAAATACTATTTTATGCCCAATCGTCATCGGGAAACAAAACATTAGAGGTGTTATTCTTAGATTAAAGAGGTAAATTATGCCGTTAATAAGATTAGAGAGTATACTATCCGCCGATGATCTTGCCGAGAAATTAGCTAAAGCATCTAATCTTTCTGATGTAGCTGATGCTGCAACATCATTTGACAATATCAAACAGGATGCAACTGAAACCGCTACAGGAGTTCTTGAAATTGCAACAGATGCAGAATTTGTAGCTCAAGCCGAAACTGACAAAGCTTTGGTGCCAAGTAATATGGCGGTTGAGCATCCGATCGTTGGTACTACAGGTATATTCTCCAGCACAATTTCATTTGCAAACGATGTGTGGGCAAGAGCGAAAAACTTCGCAGGCACAGCCCATATCAATATACTCAAAGTTAACGTCGACGATGAGATAGAGGTTGGAGCTACTCTCATAGTCGGCACATCTGAGGCTGTAGAGGACGCCGGAGCGATTACAATTTTTAATATGCCAGTTAGTACAACTCCAGCCGCTGGTATAGAGATGTCAGCCTCCTTTGAAGTTAATGATGAAAATATCCTAACAATTGGCGCCGAAGCAGATGGTGCAGGCGGAACACAGAATCCAAAAGTTATCGCACATTGCGGATTG
>JAUVKU010000012.1 GCA_030596105.1 bacterium | reverse complement strand
GTTAATATGTTAACGAAAAGTTTTATGGCTGAAAAAGAAAAATTTCAAAGGGGGAAACCTCATCTTAATATAGGTACAATCGGTCATGTTGATCATGGCAAGACGACTCTTACAGCCGCTATCTTGCATACTTTTAAATTAAAAGGATGGAAGGGTAGCGATAAGTCAATAGCCCAGATTGATTCAGCTCCCGAAGAAAAGGCTCGTGGGGTCACGATCAATGTTGCTCATTTAGAATACGAAACAGAAAAAAGACATTACGCGCATATTGATTGTCCTGGACATGCTGATTACATTAAAAATATGATTACCGGCGCAGCACAAATGGACGGAGCTATTTTAGTGGTATCTGCTCCTGACGGTCCTATGCCTCAAACAAGAGAACATATTTTACTTGCTCGTCAGGTTGGTTTGCCTTCAGTAGTTGTATTTTTAAACAAATGCGACATGGTAGATGATCCTGAAATTATTGATTTAGTGGAATCTGAGATAAGAGAGCTTTTAAATAAATATAAATTTCCTGGCGATGAGACCCCAATAATCCGTGGTTCAGCTTTGAAAACATTAGAAGCAACTTCTGGGGACGATGAAGCAATAAAACCAATTGTTGAATTGATGGAAGCCGTTGATAGTTTTATTCCAGAACCAGTTCGTGAAAATGATAAACCATTTTTGATTTCAATTGAAGATGTTTTTTCAATCGCTGGCCGTGGCACTGTTCCAACTGGAAGAATTGAAAGAGGGACTGTTCACCCTAACGACGAAGCAGAATTGGTTGGACTAAAACCAACAATGAAAACTACTATTGTTAGCGTTGAAATGTTTAATAAACTATTAGACGAAGGAATAGCTGGTGATAATGTAGGAATTTTGCTTAGAGGACTTAAGAAAGAAGATGTTGAAAGAGGTCAAGTATTAGCAAAACCAGGTTCAATAACTCCTCATACTGAATTTGAAGGCGAAATTTATGTTTTAAGCAAAGATGAGGGTGGACGACATACTCCATTTTTTGCTGGATATAAACCACAATTCTTTTTCAGAACAACCGATGTTACAGGAGATGTTGTTTTACCAGAGGGCACTGAAATGGTTATGCCTGGAGATACTGTTAATTTAAAAATTAAACTTATTGCTCCAATAGCATTAGAAGAAAAGCAAAAATTTGCTATTAGAGAGGGCGGAAAAACAGTTGGAGCTGGAGTTGTAACAAAAATTATTAAATAGAAATTATTAGGAAAGGGAAATTATGACTATACCCACTAAAACGAAAAAGAAACAAGAACCTGCGATTAAGCCAAAAATTAGAATCAGACTAAAGGCTTATGATCATAAGGTTATTGATAATAGCGCCAAACAAATTATTGAGACAGTTTTAAGATATGGTGCGGAGGTTTCTGGACCAGTCCCTCTTCCGACAGCAATTAAAAAATTTACTGTAAATAGATGCAGCTTTGTTCATAAAGACAGCAGGGAACAATTTGAAATGAGGGTGCATAAACGCTTAATAGACATTTTAAATCCAAATTCAAGAATTACCGACGCTTTAACATCTTTAACTTTGCCAGCAGGTATTGATATTGAAATTAAAATGTAAGATGTGTTTATTTAATTTCATTTTATAAATTATTTTACAATAAATGCATTCAAGTTATAAAATTGACAATACATAAGAATTAGATTATCTTTCCTAGGAATTTGATAGTGTTGAATAATATGTTTTAATTTGCCTAATAAATAATTGGGTGGCGAGATTTTAAAATCGAGCAAAAAAATTATATTGATTAACTCTTTCGTAAAATACCGGGTTAGTACTCGGTATTTTATTGACAAAGAATTAAATTATGAAATTTATTTTGGGTAGAAAAATAGAAATGACACAGATTTTTGACGAAAAAAGGAATATAATTCCCCTTACTTTGATTGAAGCTGGGCCTTGTTGGATTACTCAAATTAAAACAAAAAATAAAGATAAATACGAAGGAGTTCAAATTGGATTTGAAAAGATTGAAAAGGAGAATAAGATTAAAAAAACAATGAAGGGAAAAGAATTTAAAAAACTTAAAGAACAAAGGACTGAAAAGGATGACAAAGCAAAAGAATTAAAAGTTGGGGATAAAATAGATGTTTCTGTATTTGAAGAAGGAGATGAAGTTAAAATTTCAGGAATTTCAAAAGGTAAGGGATTTCAGGGCGCGGTTAAAAGACATGGTTTTGCTGGAAAAAGTGCTTCACATGGTGTAAAACATGAACATAGAACTTTGGGTTCAGTAGGATGTGCTTTTCCACAAAGAGTAATTAAGGGTAAAAAAATGCCTGGAAAAATGGGTGGCGAAAGAATAACAGTTAAAAATTTAAAAATAATAAAAATTGATAAAGAAAATAATTTATTTGCCGTAAAAGGAGCTGTTCCTGGACCAAGGGGCTCACTTCTTGAAATTAGAGGATAAAACTATGGAAGTTAATCTTTATAATCAAAATGGAAAAGAGATAGAGAAGATAAATCTTCCCGATGAAATATTTGGTTTAGATTTTAATTCAGACTTGGTACACCAAGTTGTTATTTCGCAAATGGCAAATAGGCGACAAGTTGGTGCGCATACTAAAGACAGAGGAGATGTCCGTGGTGGAGGTAAAAAACCGTGGAAACAAAAAGGAACGGGACGCGCAAGACATGGTTCTCGACGTTCTCCTATATGGAAAGGCGGAGGTGTAACTTTTGGCCCAACAAAAAATAGAAATTTTAAAAAAATTATTCCCAGAACAATAAGAAGAAAAGCGTTGTTTA
This sequence comes from bacterium, assembly GCA_030596105.1. Lineage (GTDB taxonomy): Bacteria > Patescibacteriota > Minisyncoccia > Minisyncoccales > DAOVPY01 > JAUVKU01. Next base: position 15,287 of record JAUVKU010000012.1, on the reverse strand, counting down.
TGGTTTTAAGTCAAAAAATCAGAGATAAAGAATTTTTCGCCTTAGATGAATTTAAATTTGAAAAACCAAATACAAAGGAAGCGGTAAGAATTATTAATAATCAACCGCTAATGCCTAAAGACTCAAACACGAAAAAAAAGAGCGTATTAATTGCTTTATCAGAAATTGATAAAAACACCATATTGTCAACAAAGAATATTCCAAAAATAACGACAATACAAGCAAAAGACTTAAATTGCTTAGACTTATTAAATAATAAATATTTAATTATTACAAAGCAAGGCGTAGAGACAATAAAAAAGACATTTTTGAAGGCTTAAAATATTATGGTTTTATTAGATATTTTCAAAACTAAAGAGAAAAAAGAGAAAAAAGAGATAAAAAAAGTCTCAACTGTTAAAATTGCAACAAAAAAAGAACCTATTAAAGAGAAAAAAAACGAAAAAAAGATAGAATCTTCTGTTATCAAAGATGTTGTAAGCAAAGAAGAAAAGAAAAAAAATAAACCAACAGCTTCAAAGATTGAAACAAAATCATATAAAGCGTCGTATCATGTATTGAAATGTCCTCATATTTCAGAAAAAGCAACTGATTTAGTTAAACAAAATAAATATGTTTTTAAGGTTTGGCCGAAAACTAATAAGATTGAGATTAAAAAAATGATTAAGAATATTTATAATGTGGATGTTTTAGATGTTAAAATTATTAATTCTCGCAGGAAGAAAAAACGAATAGGAAGAATTATGGGATGGAAATCAGGATTTAAAAAAGCTATTGTTAAAATAAAGAAAGGTCAAAAAATAGAAATTTTACCAAGATAAATTTACGAAAAAATTTTTATTTTATAATTCTATATGAAAATATATAAACCAACTTCACCAGGAAGAAGAGGAATGACAAGAGTAGATTTTTCAGTTTTAGACAAAAAGAAACCTGAAAAAAGCTTGCTTTTAAAGTTGAAAAGAAGAGCTGGCAGAGGTTCATCTGGTAGAATTACTGTTCGCCATCAATCAGGCGGAGCTAAAAAACTTTATAGAATTATTGATTTTAAACAAGATAAATTAAATATGCCAGCTGAGGTTATGGCGATAGAATATGACCCATACAGAACTGCTTTTATAGCTTTAATAAAATATGAAGATGGTGAAAAAAAATATGTTATCGCTCCACAAGGATTGAAAAAGGATGATAAAATAATTGCTGGAGAAAAAACTGAAATAAAAATAGGAAATAGAACTAAGTTAAAGAATATTCCCGTTGGAACTGCCATTTATAACATAGAGCTTGAACCTGATAGAGGTGGAAAAATAGCTAGATCGGCTGGAACATCAGCAAAAGTGTTAGCGCGCGAAGGAGGTTATGTTAATCTTAAACTTTCTTCAACGGAATATAGACGAATATCAGAAAATTGTTATGCTTCAATTGGCGCAGTATCTAGACAAGATCATGCTTTTGAAAAAATAGGAAAAGCTGGACGAGCAAGACATAAAGGGAGAAGACCAACAGTAAGAGGGTCAGCAATGAATCCAGTGTCTCATCCACATGGTGGAGGAGAAGGAAGATCGCCAATCGGAATGTCTGGTCCTAAAACCCCATGGGGAAAGCCTGCTAGAGGAGTAAAGACAAGAGGAAAAAAATGGACAGACAAGCTTATCATCAAAAGACGCAACAGAAAAAAGAAAAAATAATTTTAAATTAAAAATCGTTTAACAATTATGTCACGAAGTATTAAAAAAGGTCCATATGTGGACGAAAAATTATTAAAAAAGATTAAAAAACTCGGGATTGACACTAAAGCAGTGATTAAGACCTGGGCAAGAGCTTGCACTATTACTCCTGAAATGGTTGGTTTTACCTTTGGTGTTCATAACGGAAAAGAACATATTCCTGTCCGCGTTGCTGAAGATATGGTTGGACATAAGCTTGGTGAATTTTCTTCAACAACTAAATTCGTAAGACATGGTGGAAAGATGCAAAAAGAACAAGAACAAAAAGCTAAAACAAAAGAAGTAGAAAAAGCGAAACAAGCGAAATAATTTCAATGAAATATCATGGCTATAAAAGCAAAATTACGATATTTACATATTGCTCCAAGAAAAGTTAGATTAGTTGCCGATTTAATTAGAGGAAAAGAGGTGATTGACGCGCTTGGCGCGTTAAAATTCATTTCTAATAGATCTGCTGAACCAATAATAAAACTTTTAAAATCAGCGATTGCTAACGCAAAAGATGAATTTCAATTTAATGAAAACGATCTTTTTATATCTAAAATTATGGTTGATGGGGGCCCTATACAAAAAAGATGGCGACCTCGTTCGCGTGGACAGGCTTTTAGAATTTTAAAGAGAAGCTCTCATATTACTATTGTTCTTGATAAAAAGGGTGCTGAGAAAGCGAAAACAAAATTAAAATCTGTTTCAAATAAAGTTCCTGAGAGTTCATCATCAGATACTAAAACTATTTTAGATAAAAAAGAAACAGAAAAGAAACCTTCCGTTGCAGATAAAACAAATATAGATAAAACAGACGTTAAGGGTAAAGAAAATACAGATCAAATTAAATTAAAACAAACAAAGGAAAAATATACAGATAAATCAAAAACGCAAGTAGGCGCTCCAAAAATATTTAGACGAAAATCTTTTTAATTAATAGGGTATATTATTTTACGCTCTTAAAATTTGAAAATCTTAATTTTAAGTTTTAAGTTATAAAAAATTATGGCTCACAGAGTTAATCCAAAAATATTTAGAATTGGTGGAATAGCAGATTGGGATTCTAGATGGTTAAGCGAAAAAAATCTTCCAAAATATTTGGAGGAAGATTTTAAAATTAGAACATTTTTAAAGAAAAATCTAAAAGATGCTTCTGTGGAATCAATAGAGATTGAAAGATTTTCAAGTTCAATAAAAGTTATTATCAATAGCGCAAGGCCAGGTCTTATTATCGGTAGAGGCGGAGAAGGAGTTGAAAAATTAAAGAAAGCGTTAGAAAAAATTTTGAAGATTGAAACAAATAAAAAAGGAGCTGATCAGAGAAAATTTAAAATTGATATAAAAGAGGTTAGAGAACCTTGGTCTAGCGCAAATTTAGCTTGTCAATGGATTGCTCAACAGATTGAAAAAAGAGTATCTTCTCGTAGAGTTACAAAACAATCTTTAGAAAAAATAATGGCTTGTAGGGGAGTAGAGGGCGCGAGAGTAGAGCTTGCTGGCAGATTAATGGGAGCAGAAATTGCACGGCGTGAATGGTTAAAAAGGGGATGTTTGCCACGCCAAACCATAAGAGCAAAAATAGATTATGGTCAATGCAAAGCGCATTGCGCTTATGGCGTAATAGGCATAAAGGTCTGGATTTATAAAGGAGAAAGATTTGAAAACGAAGAAAATGAAAATTAAATTGAGTTTGTTGAATAATATGCTTTCAAATTTCAGCGGAAATGATATTATTCAATGGTCTCAATAGGATTAATATGTTAACACCAAAGAAAGTAAAACATAGAAAATGGTTTAAAGGCAGAAGAAGAAATTTGAGAAACGAAACTCGCGGAACCAATATTGATTTTGGAAGTTTTGGTTTGAAAAGTTTTGATCATGGATGGATTACAGCTCGCCAGATTGAAGCTGCCAGGCGCGCGATTATTAGATTTTTAAGAAAAGGCGGTAAGCTTTGGATACGAATTTTTCCAGATAAACCAGTAACTCAGAAAGGAACGGAAGTTCCTATGGGCGGAGGAAAAGGAGCTGTTGACCATTATGTTTTTCCAGTAAAACCAGGTAGAATTCTTTTTGAAATAGATGGTATTGATGAAAAAATGGCAAAAGAAGCTTTCAAAAGAGCTTCAGAAAAATTACCAATGAAAACGAAATTTGTAAAAAGATAAATAATTTCAAAATTATGAAAATTAAGGAAATTCGCCAAAAATCTAAATTGGAATTAAAAAAATTATTACAGGACAGTAAAGAAAGACTGCAACAGTTGCGTTTTGATCTGTTTTCGGGTAAGGTTAAGAATGTGAAAGAAATACGAAATATCAAAAAAGATATTGCGAGAATTTTAATGATAACAAAAGAACAATAATCATGGCTAAACGTCAATTAAAAGGTAGAATAATTTCAGATGGAATGGATAAAACTGTGGTAATCAATGTGGAAAGAATTAAAGAGCACCCCAAATATAGGAGGCGATTTAAAGTTCACAAGAAGTATAAGGCCCATGATGAAAAAAATGAATATAAAATTGGAGACAATGTTACCATTGAAGAAACAAACCCGATATCAAAAGATAAAGCATGGAAGGTTATTAAAAAGACAAGTTAATTCAAGAAATTTATGATACAGTCACAAACAATGTTAAAAATAGCTGATAATAGTGGAGCGAAAATGGTACAATGCTTCAAAGTGCTTGGTGGAAGTCGCCGAAGATACGCTCAACTTGGCGATGTTATTGTTGTTACGGTAAAAAAAGCTGAACCGAGAAAAATTGTAAAAACTCATGATGTGACTAGAGCGGTTGTTGTAAGGCAAAGAAAAGAATATCGCAGAAAAGATGGTTCATATATTCGTTTTGATGAAAATGCAGCGGTAATTTTAGACGCAAAAACAAAAAATCCAAAGGGTGGACGAATTTTAGGTCCAATACCAAGAGAACTTAGAGAAAAAGGGTTTGAAAAAATTGCTGGGCTGGCAAATGATTTAGTATAATACGAAATCATTTTTATTCCGTATTATAAAAAATAAATATATATGAAAATTCGCAAAAAAGATACAGTTTTAATAATTTCAGGAAAAGACCGTGGAAGAAAGGGCAAAGTCTTAGAAGCGCTTCCTTTTAGGGAAAAGATTTTGGTTGAAGGAATTAATATAAGAAAAAAGCATGTTAAGCCTAAAAAACAAGGCGAAAAGGGACAAATTATGGAAATTGCTACTCCAATTTCAATTTCAAATGTTAAGCTGATTTGTCCAAAATGCGGTAAAGCCGTAAGAACAAAATACAAAGTTGAAGGAAAAAAGAAATCTAGAGTGTGCAAAAAGTGCGAACAAGAAATTTAATTTTAATTAAAAAATGTTGAGTTTAAAAGAAAAATATACAAAAGAAGTTATTCCGTTAATGAAAGAAAAATTTGGGCATAAAAATGTTATGTCTGTTCCTAAAATTGAAAAAGTAGTTGTTAATACTGGCTTTGGAAAATTTCTTGGTGGAAAAACAAAAGACGAACAAAGGAAAACAATGAAATCTATTTTGAACGATTTGGCTACAATTACCGGACAAAAACCCGTTCTAACTAAAGCGAAAAAATCAATTGCTATTTTTAAATTAAGAGAGGGAACACCAGTCGGAGCAAGCGTTACATTAAGAAGAAAAAAAATGTATGCATTTTTGGAAAGATTAATACATGTTTCTCTTGCGCGATCTCGCGATTTTCAAGGAATTAATTTAAAATCAATTGACGATAAGGGAAATTTAACAATCGGTATAAAAGAACATATCATTTTCCCTGAAATTTTACCAGAAAACATTAGAAATTCTTTGGGATTAGAAGCCACCATCGTAACAACTGCGGATAGCAAAGAAGAGGGATTGGAATTATTTAAATTATTAGGATTTCCGATGGAAAAGAAAAAAAGAATCTAAAATATTATTAAAATTATGGCTAAAAAATCTCAAATAGCAAAATCAAATAAAAAACCAAAATTTTCTTCACGAATTGTTAGAAGATGTTTCAAGTGCGGAAGAAATCACGGATATATGCGAAAATTTGGTCTTTGTAGAATTTGTTTTAGAGAAATGGCAAATCAATGTCTAATACCTGGAATAAAAAAATCAAGTTGGTAAAGACATTTTCAAATTTTATTAAAATATTTAAACATTTTTATGGATTCAATCGCCGATTTATTAAATAGAATATATAATGCTTCAGCCGTTCTTCACCCAACGGTCTATGTTCCGTTTTCCAATTTTAAATACGAAATTGCTAAAATTTTAGAAAAACAAGGAATAGTGCAAAAAATAGAGAAAGGGGGTAAAAAAGCAAAAAAAATAATTAAAATTAATTTAAAATATAAAGACAAAGAACCAGTTGTTAGTGGATTTAAAAGAGTCTCTAAACAAGGCCTGAGAGTTTATGTTGGAAGTCAAGATGTTTACAGAGTAACGAGAGGGCCAGGAACAATTATAATTTCCACAACCAAAGGGTTGATGACAGCAAGAGATGCTAAAAGAAAGGGATTAGGAGGAGAAGTAATTTGTCAAATATGGTAAAATTAAAATTATAAAATTTTATTATGTCACGAATAGGAAAAAAACCAATTGAAATACCTAATGGAGTGGAAGTAAAAATAGATGGCGAAAAAATAACCATAAAAGGACCAAAGGGCGAACTTTTTAGAGAGATTAGACCCGAAATTGGACTTGAAATTAAAGACGAAAAGCTTTTCGTTTCGCCAAAAATTGAAACAAAACAAACAAAAGCGTTTTGGGGTTTAACGCGAGCGCTTTTGGCTAATATGATAAAGGGTGTAACAGAAGATTATGAAAAAAAATTAGAGATTCAAGGAGTTGGTTATCGCGCAGAATTAAAAGGGACTACTATAGTTTTAGCGATTGGTTTTTCTCATTCTGTAGAAATAGAAGCGCCAGAAGGCATTAAATTTTTAGTGGAAAAAAATATTATAACTATTTCTGGTATTGACAAAGAGGCTGTTGGACAAATTGCAGCAAAAATAAGGAAAATACGACCGCCAGAACCATATAAAGGAAAAGGGATTAGATATGTTGGAGAAATTGTTAGAATAAAAGCTGGCAAGAAAACAGCTACTTCTGAATAATACGGAGCCTTTCCAAATAATATAATTTTATATGAAAGAATTAACAAAACGAGAAAAAAAAATACGGAGACATAGACGCGTAAGAGCAAAAATAAAAGGGACTATTGAATGTCCGCGACTTTGCGTATTTCGTTCAAATCAACACATTTACGCTCAAATTATTGATGATGAAAAAGGAAAAACCCTTTTTGCTTGCAGTGATAAAGAAATAAAAGCGAAGCCTTCCACTATTAAAACCAACACCGACACAAACGAAAAAGAAAAAATAGTCAAAACCGCGCAAGTAGCAATTGCTTATGAGGTTGGAAAATTAATTGCCGAAAAGATGCTAGAAAAGAAAATAAAAAAAATCGTGTTTGATAGAGGGGGATATAAATATCATGGAAAAATAAAGGCATTGGCAGAAGGAGCTAGGGACGCTGGTTTAATATTTTAAATAACAATATGTTTCAGAATAAAACACAACAATTTCAAAATAAAAAACAAGGAAGTGGGACGGGAGGACCACCTAAATTTGGACCATCTAACATGGGAGGACCACCTAAATTTGGACCATCAAAATTTGGACAATCTAACATGGGAGGACCACCTAAATTTGGATACCAAAGAGGGGGTAGAAAACAACCTAATGACGATGGATTTGAAACCAAACTTTTGGACTTGGCTAGAGTTACCAGAGTTTCAGCTGGCGGTAAAAGATTTCGTTTCCGTGCTACAGTAGTATCTGGAGATAAAGCTGGAAAAGTGGGTGTAGGAGTAGCCAAAGGCGCAGATGTAGCACAAGCAATGGAAAAAGCAACACAAAAAGCTAAAAGAGATTTGATAACCGTGCCCATTATTAATGGCACGATTGCCCATGAAATATACGCTAAATTTAGCGCAGCAAAAGTTATGCTTAAACCTCAGAGAAGTGGTCGCGGATTAGTAGCTGGAGGAACCGTTAGAGTCGTTTGTTCTTTGGCTGGAATTAAAAACATTTCTTCTAAAATTCTTGGAAAAACAGTTAACAAACTTAATAATGCCAGAGCGACTATCAAAGCGCTAAAAAAACTTAAAACCTTACCAGTAAAACATAATAGACCGATAGTTAAATCTGAAACTGTTGCTAAGCCAGAAATCGAAATTAAGCACAAAGACATTATTAAAAAAAATATTGCAAGCGAAGATAAAAGCGAAGATAAAGAGTTAAAAATCGCAACTAAAAAATAAGAAATTTAATAAATTTTTTATTCAATAAAAGCAAATATGCAGCTTCACGAATTAAAACCAACACATAAAAATAAAGACAAAAAACGCATTGGCCGTGGAGGCAAACGCGGAACTTATTCTGGGCGAGGACAAAAGGGACAGAAATCAAGATCTGGATCAAATCGTCAGCCGATTATTAGAAAAATGATTAAAAAATATCCTAAGTTAAGAGGATATAAATTTAAAGCAGTTAAAACCGATTTAGCAATAATTAATCTTGATATTTTAGAAAAAAACTTTAAAGCACAAGAAAAGGTAAGCCCTAAGAGTTTGCTTGAAAAGAAAATAATTGGTAAAATAAAAAAACAAACAAGAAAAGTTAAAATTTTAGGAAGAGGAGAAATAAGCAAGGCATTATCATTTGAAAATTGCGAAATTTCCAATAAAGCTAAAGAAAAAATAGAAAAAGTTGGGGGAAAAATAGAAAAGATAGAAAAGATAGAAAAGACAGAGAAAATAGAAAAAAATAATAAAAAATAATAAAAGAAAATGAATCTTTTAGAAAGGTTTATACAAACTTTTAAAATTACAGAGCTCCGAAATAAAATAATATTTGTTTTGGGAGTTTTTGTTATTTTCCGTATAATGGCGAATATTCCAATGCCTGGAATTAATACTGAAAATTTGAAATCTTTTTTTGAACAATTTCAAATTTTTGGACTAATGAATATTTTCACTGGTGGAACATTAGAAAAACTTTCCATTATAATGTTGGGATTAGGCCCATATATTACTTCGGTAATTATTATGCAACTTCTTACAATGATTTTTCCACAAATGGAAAAAATGTATAAAGAAGAAGGAGAAGCTGGTCGCCAAAAGTTTAATCAATATGGAAGAATTGCCGCTGTTCCGTTGGCTATGCTTCAAGGATATGGAATGCTAACTCTTTTTCAAAAACAAGGAGTTATTGATGCGCTTTCTCCAACTCTATTTTTATCTTCCATCGTTACAATAGCCGCTGGAACTATATTTTTAATGTGGTTGGGGGAACTAATAACAGAAAAAGGGATTGGCAATGGCGTTTCTCTTTTAATATTTGCTGGAATTGTTTCTAGTTTTCCTCTTAGTATGAGAGAACTAATTGTTAAATGGGATCCTAGTCAAATTCCTGGATATATATTGTTTTTTTCTATAGCATTAGTTATCATTGCGGGCGTAGTTTTAATAAACGAAGCCAGGCGCAATATACCTATTTCTTACGCAAAAAGAGTGCGTGGAATGAAAATGTACGGTGGATCTTCTACTTATTTGCCCTTAAACATTAATCCTGCTGGAGTAATTCCTATAATTTTTGCTTTATCTATTATGCTTTTTCCTGGAATGATTGCAAATTTTTTCATACAAAGCCCGGGAATGCTTGGTAGTATAGCGCAAAATGTAAACGCCTTGTTCCAAAATCCGTGGTTTTATAACATATTATATTTTGCAACAGTTGTATTATTTACCTTCTTTTATACTGCCGTTACTTTTGATCCAAAGGCAATTTCAACAAATCTTCAAAAAATGGGTGGTTTTATTCCAGGTATCAGGCCTGGAAAATCAACAGCTAATTTTTTATATTATGTTCTAAATAGGATTTTAATAGTTGGGGCTTTATTTTTAGGAACAATAGCTATATTGCCATCTGTTATAGCTAGCGCTACAGGCATAAGCGGTTTTGGATTTTTTATTGGTGGCACAGCTCTTTTAATTGTAGTTAGCGTAATCTTGGAAACAATGAAACAAATAAACGCTCAGCTACAAATGAGGGATTACGAAACTTTCTAATAATTTATTATTTAATAATTTATCAATAATAAATAATAATGAAAAACCAATCAATTATTACTTTTTTAGGTCCTCCAGGATCTGGAAAGGGCACACAAGCAATTTTATTATCTGAAAAATTTGATTTGTATCATTTTGAGACAAGCAAAATTATAGAACAAAGCGTGCGAGAAGCCAAAAAAGGCGAATTTATTAGCGTAAAAGAAAAAAAATATTATTTTGAAAACGAATGGAAAATTTGGAAAAAAGGAATTTTATGTTCCCCTCCTTTCGTATCTTTTTTAATAAGAGAAAAAATTAAAAAATTGGCAAAAGAAGGCAAAGGTATTGTTTTTTCAGGATCCCCAAGAACCTTATATGAAGTAAAAGAGATTGCGCCATTAGTGAAAAAACTTTATGGTCATAAAAATATTAAAGTTTTTCAAATTTTACTTTCTCCAGAAGCAACAATTTTTAGAAATTCACACAGGAGAATATGCGAACTTATGCGCCATCCAATTCTTTGGAACAAAGAAACTGAAAATCTCAAACATTGCCCATTAGATGGTTCTAAATTGGTAAGAAGAAAGGGATTGGATAATCCAGAGGTTATCAAGACGCGATTAAAAGAGTTTGCAGAAAGAACCCTTCCCCTTATTGATTTTTACAAAGACCACAAATTTACGATTAAAAAGTTTAAGGGAGAACAATCTGTTGAGGGTTTATTTAAGGATATATTAAAAGTAATGAAATAATTTTTGCAAATACAACACATGGCAAACAAAATTTTTAGTAAAAATCATCTTACCAAACCACCCATACTAAAAATTTTGTTTGCCATGTGTTATTATTATAATTCAATACTTGCATGCTTAAAATTTCAATAAAAACTTCAGAAGAAATTCAAATAATGAGTGAAGCTGGTGAAATGCTATCAAGCATTATAAAACAACTTGAAAAAATGGTTGAACCAGGAATTTCCACCAAAGAACTAGATAAGGTCGCTGAAGGCCTTATTTTTAAATTTGGAGCAAAGCCCGCCTTCAAGGGCTACGGAGGTTTTCCGTGCTCTTTGTGCGCCTCAGTGAACAAAACAATAGTTCATGGTATTCCCTCTGAATATAAATTAAAAGGAGGAGATATTTTATCTTTAGATCTGGGCTTAAAATGGAAAAATTACTATTCTGATATGGCAATAACTGTTCCAGTCGGAAAAATTGAACCAGAAACTTCGCGTTTAATTCAAGTTACTAAAAAAGCCCTAAAAAGAGGAATTAAAAAAACAAGACACGGCGTGACTTTTGGAGATATTGGGAATACAATTCAACGCTATGTTGAGTCGCAAAAATTTGATATTGTCCGAGAGCTATGCGGACATGGAATTGGGAAAGAGCTTCACGAAGATCCAGAAATTTTAAATTATGGTAAACGACATACGGGACCAACCGTAAAAAAAGGAATGGTAATTTGCATTGAACCAATGGTTACAATGGGCAAAGGAAAAATAAAAAGATCAAAAGATGGGCAAGGTTTTGAAACAGCTGACGGTTCACTTTCTGCACATTTTGAACATATGCTCGTTGTAACCCAAGATGGTTGTGATGTATTAACAAAGCTATAAAAGCGTGTTGGTATTAAATTAAGGTTAAAAAAATAATGATAGAAATAACTTTGGAACACATCATAGGGTTTAGCGTGGGATTGATAACATATGTGATTGTAAAAATAATTTCAAAAAACTATTATTTAAACATAAGCAGGAGGGCATAAGCTCTTTTTTTTTGAAAAATTTCACTAAATTTTAATTTAGATTTTTCAAAAAAATATGGTATAATTATTTAATAATAATTTAAAAATAATATTATGCGTTTATCTATTATCATCCCGGCATATAAAGAAGAACAGCGTATCGCGAACACATTGAAAGAAGTTGAAAAGTATATGTCAAAACAGAATTATGATTATGAAATTATCGTGGTTAATGACGGATCAAAAGACGGAACAGGTGAAGTGGTGAAAGCTCTCTGTCCTGTTATTAAAAATTTACGATTAATTGACAATAAAAAAAATCATGGAAAGGGCTACGTGGTAAGACAAGGAATGTTGGAAGCAAAAGGGGATTATAGAATTTTTATGGACGCAGACAATTCCACTTCAATTGACCAAATAAAAAATATGACTCCAGAATTCAAAAAGGGATTTGATGTTGTTATTGGCTCTCGCGATATAAAAGGAGCGAAAATTGCCACTCCTCAACCATGGTGGAGAATAATGCTAGGAAATACTTTTAATTTGATTGTTCAGGCAGTTTCGGGGCTTTGGGGAATTTGGGATACTCAATGTGGCTTCAAAGCGTTTACTGCGGAAGCAACCACAAAAATTTTTTCAAAAACTAAAATTGACCGTTTTGCTTTTGATGTGGAGGCTTTAATTTTAGCAAAAAAAATGGGATATAAAATTAAAGAAGTTCCGGTAATATGGATTAATGATCCAAATAGCACGGTAAATTTCAAATCAATGATTAAAATGTTATTAGATGTTTTCCAAATCAGATGGAATTCAATCACACATAAATATGACCAATAATTTAAATAATACAAACAATAAAAATTCTAATAATAGCAAATCTAAATTTCCATCAGAATTGCGTCTTGATTTGGTGAGCAAAGACTGGGTTGTTATAGCTACTGGTAGAGCGCGCAAACCAGAAACTTTCATAAAAGAAAGGCGCACAAAGGAAGCTGTTTCTGAAAAAAATTGTGTATTTTGTAAAATCTCCACTCAAAAAAAACCCTCGTTAATATTCAATAAGGGAAAAAGAGTTGCTACGGTAGATGGTGGCAATGCTCCAAAAAAATGGACAACTATTGTTATTCCAAACAAATATCCTGCATTCACCCCCTCCATAGAATTAAACAGACGGCTTGAATATGGATCGTATGAAATTATGAATGCTGTTGGTTTTCACGAAGTAGTGGTTACTAAAGACCACAAAAAACACTTAGCTCAATTTTCAATTGAAGAAGTAAGAGAAGTTTTGGATGTATATCAGTCCAGATATTTGAGTCTTATGAAAAAAAAATTCGTCAATCATATTTCTATTTTTCATAATCATGGAGTCGAAGCAGGCGCTTCAATCGCGCATCCCCATTCTCAAATAATAACTACGCCACTTATTGACTCTGACTTAAGAAATGCGCTTACAACTTCAAAAAAATATTTTAGAACAAATAAAAAATGTATTTATTGCAGAATGAGTCAGTGGGAAATGGAAAAAAGGGATAGGATTATTTTTGAAAATAAAGAATTTTTAGCAATATGCCCCTTTGCTTCTAAAGTGGCTTTTCAAATTATTATCACGCCCAAAAAACACCTTTCACATTTTGAGACAGCTACAAAAGAAGAAAAAAATCAATTAGCAGAAGCTTTTCGCGCCGCTCTTCACAAGCTACATAAAGCTTTGGGCGACCCCGCATATAATTTTTATCTTCATACAGCGCCTTGCGATGGTGAAAAACACGATCACTATCATTGGCATTGGACAATTTTACCGAAAACATCAACATGGGCGGGTTTTGAAATTGGAACACAAATGGAAATATCTACAATTGAACCAGAAAAAGCAGCGGAATATTTACGAAAACAATAATTATTTATTAATTAATTATCGCTATCTACCCATACCTTCTTATGAAAAAAACATTTATCATAGCAAATTGGAAATGCAATCCAACGACCTTAAAAAAAACTAAGACTCTTTTTGATTCAATAAAAAAACAATCAAATAAAACAAAAAAGGGAAATAATGAAATAGTAATTTGCCCGCCATTAGTTTACTTGCCAACAATTAACGCTAAACCAACAAATATTAAATTGGGAGCTCAAAATTGTTATTGGGAAGAAAACGGAGCCTTTACTGGCGAAACCTCTCCCTTAATGCTTAAAGATTTAAAATGCAAATATGTTTTTGTGGGACATTCTGAAAGACGAAAATATTTTAACGAAACAGATGAAAAAATAAATAAAAAAATTGAAGCTATAATAAAAGCAAAAATGATTCCGATTTTATGCGTCGGGGAAACAAAAGAAGAAAAAAAACAAGAAAAAACCCAACAAATTTTAAAAACTCAATTAAAAATTGCGTTAAAAGGAGTTAAATTAAAAAATACAAAATTATGTATTGCTTATGAGCCTGTTTGGGCACTTGGAACGGGCAAAGCATGCAATCCAGACGAAGCGAAAAAAATAAATTTATTGATTAAAAAAATAATCACGCAATTATATAACCCTTCTATTGCTAAAAAACTTCCAGTCCTTTATGGTGGAAGCGTAAATTCTAAAAATGCCAACGCTTTTATAAAAGAAGCGTGTATGGACGGTCTATTGATCGGTGGAGCATCTCTTGACGCTCGCGAATTCAGCAAAATTATATCCAGCATTTAAGAAAAGCTAAAGACGGGCTTTGACTTTTCTTAAATTTAGTCAAAGCCCGTCTTTGACTAAATTGCTACAATCAATGAACAATAAACAAAAACAAAAGGTGTTGGTTGCGATGTCTGGGGGCGTTGATTCTAGTGTTGTGGCAGCCTTGTTAAAAAAACAAGGATTTGATGTCACTGGAATTTTTTTGCGATTATTTGACTCTCCAGCGTTTAAAAAATCAGAAAAAAACGCTAAAAAAATTGCTAAAAATTTAGGAATGCCCTTTTTTGTTTTAGGTGCGCAAAAAAAATTCAAAGAAAAAATTATTGATTATTTTTTAAAAGAACATAAGGCGGGAAAAACTCCAAATCCTTGTGTGTTATGTAATAAAGAAATAAAATTTAAAATTTTGTTGAACGAAGCGAAAAAACGAAAATTTAACTTTATTGCCACGGGCCATTATGTTGAACGAAGCGAAATCCCGACTATCGGAATTCGTAAAACTTCTGAAAAAATATCTGCTTTTAAAATGCTAAAAGGCAGAGATAAAAACAAAGATCAGTCATATTTTTTATGGCAACTAAGTCAAAACGAATTAAAACGAATTTTATTTCCTCTTGGAAAATACACAAAAAATCAAGTTTGCGAATTAGCTAAAAAATTTGGAATTTTAAAATTAGTCAAAGGGGAATCTCAAGATATCTGTTTCATTAAAGGCAATTTAAATGAATTTTTAAAAAAATATATTCGTGAAAAAAAAGGAAAAATTATTGACATCAGCGAAAACATTGTTGGTGAACATAAAGGCATATTTTTTTATACAATCGGGCAACGAAGCGGTTTGGGAATTGGTGGAGCAAATAGCCCATATTATGTTATTAAAAAAGATTTCAAAAAAAACACTTTAATAGTTAGTAAAAACAAAAAGGATTTAGAAAAAAAGGAGCTAACAATTAAAAAAATTGCTTGGGTTTCTGGTGTCAATCCCAAATTGCCAATAAAAATTAAGGCTAAAATTCGTTATCATCATGAGTCCGCAATAGC
>JAUVKU010000044.1 GCA_030596105.1 bacterium | reverse complement strand
TAAAAACAGAAAAAAATGCAATTTAAATTAATTATGGCTTTTGTTAAACCCAGCATCACTGATGATGTAGTTGATGCTATGAAAGAAGCGGGAGCCACCGGAGCTACCATTATTCCTGCCAGAGGTACAGGAATACATGAGGCAAAGTCATTTTTTGGCTTGAGTATCGAAGACCAAACTGATATAATTGTGTTTCTTGTGGAAGAACACGTAGTAGAAGACCTCATGAAAGTCATGCAGTTGGCGGGCAAATTTGATAAACCGGGCACTGGCATTGCTTTTGTTTTACCTATAGAACATATAGCCGGTCTGGAAAGTCAAATGAAAAAATTCAAAGATCAGGCCCGTGACCAGTATTTTTAGACCAAATCAATAAGGGGTTCTTATATTTGCCGAATATGAAATAAATATGACAGGCAACTATATATATATTTTAAAAACTCACCATTGATAATAGCTTTAAAGAGGAGTAAACATGAATACAAAAAGAAGTTTTCAAAGTGCCAAGGATGTCATGACGAAAAAGGTAGTTTTAATTGATGGCATGGCCACCACCAAAGAGGCAGTCGAAATCATGCGAAGAGAAGGGGTTGAATCCTTGATCGTTAAAAAACGCCACCCACAAGATGCCTGTGGAATTGTTATGGTGCATGATTTTATCAAGGGCGTGATTATTCCAGAAAAAACTTCAGAAGAGGTTAATGTTTTTGAGATTATGACCAAGCCCGCGATCAGTGTACCGGCCAATATGGATATGCGCTATGTAGCCAACTTGCTGATAAAAGTAGGACTATGGATGGCTCCGGTTGAGGAAAACGGCGAATATATTGGAATGGTTTCGCTTTCAGATTTGATATTAGAGAACATTCTTTTCTAATATTTGAAACCAGCGAGAACAAAATTACCACTAAGGGTTGAATCTTAGAGAAAATTTAATAAAAAAATCTGGATAAATCGCTGCCAAAGGAGTAGGCGGCCAGTAAGCTAAAAGCTCACTGCTGCATAACCAGACTGCTTAATATTAAGTTTACGGCAAATTTTTAAATTTTTATTAGAAGTCGTATCTTGCGTATATTGTTAATTAGCTAGTATATATGTCGCAAATAAAACATTCCGGATATAAAACACAAAACCTAAGTATATCCCGGAACATTTACAGATAATGAGTACATTTACTAATCATATAACAAGTTATGTGTGATTTAAAACATGAAATTAGTCATTAATCAATCAATAGACATTAAAATACTTAATCAATGAAAAGAATCATCTTTATTCTGGCGCTCAGTATAGGATTAATTACGTACTCACATTCACAGAATATGATAATTGCTGGGCAGACAACTGGAACAAACATCCAATACACTGATTATATTCCTGATTTAGTTGTTATAGCAGAGGATCCTGTTGGATTTAAACTTGATCTGGATGGAAATGGTACAGATGACCTATATTTATTTGTAGGAGTTACTATCGAGGTCTTTCCCTTTGATGAGTTGTGGACTTGGTCTACAGTCAAACTTTTAAGTTCTAATGTAAAAATATTACTGAGTGCCGATAGTTTATATTGGATCAAAAAACTAAATGCGGGCGATACAATTTCTGAAAATAACATTTGGGGTTATAATACTGATACTGTGTACTATTTACAAAAGTATTACTCATGGTCATTCCCACCACCAGCAGGACAGATATTTCAAGGAGAATGGCAATATAGTCACGGTTATTTAGGCTTTCAAATGAATTTACCTAGTGAAACATTTTATGGATGGATTAATTTGGTAACTAACAATTTTATGATTACAGCTAAAGAAAGTGCAATTCGTGGACTTACGACTGGAATCTCTGAAATTATCGATTCTTACAATTCATTCGAATTATATCCAAATCCTTGTAGTGACATTTTAACCATTGAACCCAATTTGGATAATTATAAGGGAAAAAGAATCGAAATAGTGAAATTAGATGGAAAGATTGCAATGACTTGTGATATTTTTGGAGATAAGACGAAAATAGATACTCAACATCTTGTTCCAGGGATTTACTTAATTAGAATTAAGGAAGAGAATAAAGTCATTTTACAATCAAAATTTTTGAAAATTTAAACAGGGGATGAATAAATGCAACCACACATAACATTTTGTATAAGTAATGGCAGGGAAAATGCTAAATATCAAGGCTTGTAGCCCGCTCAAACAGCGTAGCGGTTTGACAGGAAAGTACCACGCAATCTGCCACTACTCATACAATTTACCGATGTAGCACATTCAGCAAAAGCTGAACTTTTTCTTTCCATGCTACGCATTCCCAATAAAAAGTAAATGTGCTCCATCAGGGAGCTAAACCAAATTACTTATAACCCTTATTCTCCCAATGCCAGCTTCAGCTGGACTTCGAGTCAAAACCAGCCTACGTACTACTTCGGCTGGCATGCATGCTACATCTAACGCTAAAAGTAATTTGGATCCGCTTCTCTAACTCCCGATATATAAAAAAGCTTTTACACATTGCCTTCCAGGCAAAGGTAAATCAGATCAACTCAATTGAAAACTATTCAATTGGATAATCACAGCTTTTTTAATATCTTCGTTCTCAAAGCGGAACTACGTTTAGCTCCCTGTTGGCAATAATAAAAAAGCACCGTTAAATTAACAAGAATATAAGTGAAATATAGTATTCCAGACAAAAGAAAATTAAGTAAAACGGAAACTGAATTATTGACTTATTTGTTTGAAAAGGAAAAACCTGAATGGAAAAAGTTAATTAAGAAGCTGAAAGTAATTGCGAGGTGTGGTTGCGGAAAATGTCCGACCATTATGTTTGGAAAAACTTTTAATTCTGAAGTTCAAGAAAACGAGTCGTTACTCATTGATTATATTGGAAAAGGGGGAAATGGAGAGTTAATTGGAATATCATTATTAGGAACAAACCAAATGCCGACTGAACTGGAATTTTACTCAATTGACGGAAAATCTGCAATAAAGGACTTACCTAAAATTGATTCGTTAAAACCAGTAGCGGAATAAAAGTAAATTACTATTGCCAACAAAGGTTAAAATTTATAACGGCTTTGAGCCTAACTCAAAGTAAGTAAATATTTAAAGCGGATATTTTTCCTGCGGAAAATTATCCTTACTTTTATCCGTTACAAAATCTTAACCAAACCATAGCACATTCAGCAAAAGCTGAACTTTTTCTTTCCATGCTACGCATTCCCAATAAAAAGTAAATGTGCTCCATCAGGGAGCTAAACCAAATTACTTATAACCATTATTCTCCCAATGCCAGCTTTTGCTGGACTTCCCTGCCCGTCCGGTCAGGCGGGGAGTCAAAACCAGCCTGCGTATTACTTCGGCTGGCAGGCGTGACACATCTAACGCTAAAAGTAATTTGGATCCGCTTCTCTAACTCCCGATATATAAAAAAGCTTTTACACATTGCCTCTTCCAGGCAATGGTAAATCAGATCAACTCAATTGAAAACTATTCAATTGGATAATCACAGCTTTTTTAATATCTTCGTTCTCAAAGCGGAACTACGTTTAGCTCCCTGTTATACACAAAGCAATGAGTAGATTTAAATTACTAACGATATTACTATTATCATTATCTGTATCAATTTACTCACAATCTGAGAACAGATTATTTGAGGTTAATCAGACAAAAGTCGATAGTTATTTGGATTCTATTTGTAGGTTATATGTAAAAAACCTGAATACAAATAAACAGCTTGATTTATCCACCCCAATAAAATCAGCACGGGGAGGGACTCATCATATTTTCGGTGATTCTGTAAAGTTACGTTCAGCTCCCACTGATAGTAGCGGATTCAAAAAACTTTTAGGATTTCAGGATATCGTATTTATTCCTAGATATGAAGGCCGACTTCAGTATTATCCTCTTACCTTTAATATTAGACCTGGAAGATATGACCATTATCTATTTTGCATAACAGAGCAAGGTCAATATGGATTTATAAATTCTAATGAATATACTCACAGTAATAACTATATTAAGAAATTACCAAATATTGATTTTCTATTAATTGAACGTCCTAAAATTGCAATAATAAAAAATGATTATTCAGAATTTAGAATATTTGAAGTTTCCAAAATTGACTATTCCGAGAAATTCAAAAGTTTAGTTTATTCAATTGAAGATTACAGATCTGAGAAACTTGGTAAAATTTTCACATTTAATATTGAAAGTTGGACAGAAAATTATATTGGCCAAGGGTATAGCCCTATATTTATAGAGGATGATATAATATATTGGACTAAAAAAGATGAAAAAATCCACCGTTATAATCTTGGAACTTTAATCGACTCAACAATTTTTTCCGTCCCAGACTCACTAACAATGTGGTTGTGTGGCCCCGATTTTTGCTATCCTGGTAAGATTCGTACAAAAAAAATTAGAGGCGAAGATTTAATTCATTTATTTTTTTGCTCAAAGATCATTAAACCAGGAGAAGATGAATGTGGCACTGAAGCTAATTTTTTGATAACGAAAAAAGGAGAAATTAGAGAAATTGAATAATGATTTGTGTATAACAGCAAATAATAGCCCATAGCCGGTTAGTAGTATTTTAGAAAAATGAGCAGTAAAATAAAAAAACAAGTAATCAACAAAAACCCTGCAACGAAACGGCTACGGGCCATATTTGCAACACGATGGAGCACATTCAGCAAAAGCTGAACTTTTTCTTTCCATTTTTAGGGAAGGCTACACTACGCATTCCCAATAAAAAGTAAATGTGCTACATCAGGGCATTTAAAGAGAGGAACTACAATTGCATAATTTAAATTTTAAAGAGAAAGAAAATAATATAAAATGAACATTACTAATATTATCCCAAAGATTGAAAAACCTAAAATCTATGAAAAGGGCACCGCATTTATGTGGATTGACAAGCATATTTCAACACAATTGTTAAATGTTCACTTGAATCCTGATATTGACCTTGGGAGCAGAAAAAAGTCAACCATTGAAAAAACTGCAACTTGGATATTAGACACACAAAAAGGAAAAGGAAAAGTAACCATTCTCGACTTAGGTTGTGGTCCAGGTCTATATGCTGAAATTTTTGCAAAAAAAGGTCATAAAGTAACAGGAATAGATATATCAAATAATTCTATTGAGTATGCTAAAAAGTCTGCGGAAAACAAAAAGTTGGATATAACCTACTTAAATTCAAGTTATTTAGAAGTAGACTTAAAATCAGATAAATATGATTTAGTTGTGCTAATATACACTGACTTGGGAGTATTAACACCGACCGAAAGAGAAAGCCTTTTGAAAATGATTAACCGTGTATTAAAAAAAGGTGGGACATTCATCTTCGATGTTCTTCAAGACCACGAAATTGAAAAGAAAACATCTCCTAAGACTTGGGAAGTAA
>JAUVKU010000067.1 GCA_030596105.1 bacterium | reverse complement strand
TTTGCTTTTATTTAACCGGGGTCAACAACGTTCTTCAGTTCAATTGCTACGTCAACTTATAAACTGATGTACCGCAATCCTTCCCATGCTTAAAAGATAGTTATTTATTTATGGATGTCCCGCAAGTCGCGCGGTTTTAACCGGCGCTCTCTGGACGTCCCGCAAGCCCACGCCGCAAGCCCACGGATGTTAAAAATATTGTCTATGCACTATTTTTGAGAAAAATTCCTTTTCTCCATTCTTTTTCCAATCTGTCAGAAAATTCCTTTTAAAATCTCTTGGAAAACGTGCAACCGGATAGTTTACAAATTTAATGCCTTTAGCAATACATGCCTCACGAAGTTTTTCTTCATTCATTTGCTCAACAGTATATTTTTTATACGCAAACTCAAAAGCATTATTCGAAATCTTCTTGCTGGTTTTTATCTTTTTGGCTAATTCTTCTAATTCATCGTAAGGAAATAAATTTCCCCCTTGATTCATTCTGTTATAAATAATTTCTGCTGCTAATTTATCGTGGCGAAATAAGTATTTTTGTATTCCTCTAACATTATTCAGATTTTCACCTTCTTCCATTTTTAATGCAAATCCTTTTTGTTCTCCTGGTCTTTTAAATGGTTGTAAGCCGATAGCTGAAAATTTTTTGCCTTGAATTAGATTATCTTTTCCGGGTAAAAAATGCTCAGGTGGAAGACTATATCTGTAAACAACGCCATCTCCTTTGGAGTCCATTGGAATATATCTGCCATTCTTATTGCTGCATGTAGCAAAAAATGCAGCCACCCATTTGTCGTTTGTAAAATCCAACATATCAGTAGCTAATTCATAATGTTGAGCCAATCCCAAATAATCTACTTTTAGTGATACTAAAACATCTTTTCCAAAATTCTTAAATACAATGCCTTCATTATATATTAATTTAACAAATGGATGGGTCTGGAGTAATAGTTCAAATTCAGACGAACGAAGTCGATCAACAAATCGGTCTATATTATCTTTCTTTTGGTCACGATATAAAGTAGGGAGGCAATCTTCATGATATTCAGCCTGTCCACGAAAATAAGAATTAAAGCATGATGATGTTGGTTGCAAAACA
Organism: bacterium; assembly: GCA_030596105.1. Lineage (GTDB taxonomy): Bacteria > Patescibacteriota > Minisyncoccia > Minisyncoccales > DAOVPY01 > JAUVKU01. The sequence continues at coordinate 1,763 of JAUVKU010000067.1, read as the reverse complement.
CAAGGACCGTTGGGTGTTTCAGCTTTAATTTCAAACTTGTTTTCAGCCCCCAAATTTGATAAAAAATTATATCTTAAATTATTTCTGAGACTTTCTTCTTCACCGGCAATCATATCTAAAATATGCAGTATAGTTGGAAGTTGATTAATTTCATCAGGCGTCATCGTTTTCATTCTTCCTTAATTTATTTAGATCAATATTGTTTTTTATTATATGGTCAATATCTTGAAGTAGTTTTTTGCAAATGTCCTGTAGAAGTTTATCTCCAATTTCTTCCGCTAGTTTCAAAGCTTTTTCTCCATATTTTTTTGCCGGCTCCAATTTTGAAAGATTATAATAAACAGATGCTATCTTTTCAAGACTCTCAACTTCTCCCCTTTTATCATGAGCCTTTTTGAAGAAATCCAATAATAAATTGGCACAGTCCATTGCTTCCGGAAAATTCTTGTTTTGATTATGAAGGCAGTATCGTAAATTATATAAAAATGAACGCATTGTGGAATCCGGGGGCGTTAATACCTCAATTTGTTTGATCAAAGCATGAGTTTCTTTAGGCATCTTTAAAGAAAGATATGTGTTAGCTCTTTCATATAAAGCCATTACCAATCCCTGGTTGAAGTTTAATTCTTTAAATACTTTTTCTGCTTCACGGAAATGATCGACAGCCAGATATAGAAATCTGTGACCTCTAAAAACAAATCCAAGCTCCATCAATGTTTTACCCTCTAGTCGTTTATTCTTTTTTTTCTTTGCTATAAACAACGCTTCACTATACTTTTGTATTGCCTGATTCCATTTCCCAGTTCTTAATAGGATATTTCCATATGTAATTAGCTCAAGGGCAGCGTTTTCTTTCATGTTTATTTTATTATATAGCCTGATTGCTTTTTTTACACTCTCTATTGAATTTGGATAATTACTAATATTTAAATATGAAGTTGCTCTACAGCTTTCAATTTTTGCTCTCAAATCATCGTTTCCTTTAAACGGAATAATTTGTTCAGCACTTTGGCAGCAATCAATACTTTCCAAAAATCGTCCCATATTATTATACACACCGGCAAGATTTATATAATAATAAACCAATAGAATATGATTTTTGGGAATTCTTAAAAGTAACTGATAAACTTGTTGAAGAAATGAATAAGCCTGCGTGCAATTACCATCATCCAGGGCTTTATTGCATTTTTTAAACAAAGCATCTATTGTTGAATATATATTCATAAAAAACTTTTCAATTTATTCTAAATAAGAACTCCGTCAAATGATTTGGATTTTTTTGTTATGTCTCCCCAAAGGGGGTTTATATTTGGCCTGTTCGGGGAACAGGCACTATATCCAACAGATTACCGGCTTAAAATCCCGTCCGATAGGGCGCTAAGTTCATTGAATGTTGTTTTTTCCCCGCACTTTTTTTGATGAAACAAGCTCCGCTTTTTTAACGTAGGCGGCAATTTTCTATTATTTTTTTCTTCAAAGCTTACAATACCAGTCCTGCAGCTTTGAAAGCGAATCTTCTGAAGGAGTCTGAACGCCTGATTCTATTAAAATTGGAGATTTCCCTGGCAATCAAAATTGCATGCTGATAATCCACATATCGGCGATTGTTCCCAAGTTCGTGGTTGAAAATTCTGGTAAGTGTTATTTTGGGATTTCTGATTCTATCCGGGTTTGAATATTTTGAAATGCGGCCGACAGGATGTGGACGCTTTAACGGTTTGAGCATGGCTGTTACCGCTCTATTATCCGCAAGCAGCCATGCT
>JAUVKU010000068.1 GCA_030596105.1 bacterium | reverse complement strand
AAATCTTTTTCTGGAATTTAATTTTGACAATTATGTCGCCCAAAACGTGAAGGTTGAAAAGATCGGCGGTTTTTGTGTTGATTTGGCGCATTTTAAAGTGGCGCAGGAAAAATGGACCAAAGAATTTGAATATGTTATTCAAAGGAGGAATAATAAAGATATTTTTGCCTGCAATCATTTATCCGGTTATTCAAAAAGCAAAAACAGAGATTTGCACGATCCAAAAAGCATAAAAGATTTTGAGTATTTAAAAACTTTACCTGATTTTGTTTTTGGCAAGGTAATCGCGCTTGAGGTCTATAATTCGATCAAAGAACAGCTTGAATTTAAAAAACAAATTATTAAACTTCTTAATTCCGGTTAATTTTGAATATGAAAGATGGACAGAAAATTATCATTAGAAAAGCAAAGATTAAAGACCTGGAAACACTCCAGCCAATGTATGTTGAGTTTATGAATTATCATGGCCGGCTGGATCCAATGATCAAAATTGTCAGTAAGAACAAAGAACATGTATTAAAGTATTTGCGTAATTCAATATACGGACATAAGACTTTGTATTTGGTTGCCGAAAAGGAGGGAAAAATAATCGGTTTTTTGGGTGCAGGCCTGAGCGAGATGCCGCCAATATATAGATATAGAAAGATCGGTGTTATCTATGACGCATTCGTGTTAAAACAATTTCGTCGTCAAGGGGTAAATAGTCAAATGTTGGAAATGGCGATGGAGTGGCTTAAGGAGAAAAAGGTGAGTCGGGTCGAGGCGGGCATAAGTGCCGATAATGATTTGGCTCTTAACACCTGGGATGCCCACGGTTTTAAAACAGCTTTTTATCGGAAGAGGAAAATGATTTAGAATTGATTTTAATATAGATTATAATATAGATTTTAAAAATTTAATTTTTCCGGTTTTCCTTTCCACTGGAATAGTTTTTCTATGGTACAAAATATTTTTGAATCAATAAAACACATTAATGAGTATAATAGTGAATATTGGTCAGCCCGTGAATTGTATAAAATATTAGAATATAGTGATTACCGTAATTTTTTAAATGTTGTAGACAAGGCTAAAGAAGCATGTAAAAATAGTAATCAAGATATCCACAACCATTTCGTTGATACCGACGATATGGTCCCTATTGGTTCTGGAGCAGAAAGGCCCGTCAATACTATACATTTTCCCCGTTATGCTTGTTATCTTAAGAAGTTAAATAGTAAATAATTTTGAATAATATGTCTGATGAAAAATCAATAATTATTTTTGAAAGTCAGCCGGTGCGGCGCAGGTGGGATGAAAAAAAAGAAAAATGGTATTTTAGCGTGGTTGATATTGTCGCTGTTTTAATCGGGCAAAAGGATTTTAAAAAAGCCCAGAGTTATTGGACAACATTAAAAAATCGTTTGAAAAATGAAGGAAGTCAGATTGTCACAAATTGTGACAAACTGAAATTAGAGGCTAAGGATGGTAAAAAATACTTGACTGACGTAGCGGATGTAGAAACTATTTTAAGATTGGTGCAATCTGTGCCAAGTAAAAAAGCTGAGCCAATAAAGCTCTGGCTGGCTAAAGTCGGCTATGAAAGAATGCAGGAAATCGTTGATCCGGAAAGGTCTATAAATAGAGCTAGAGAAAATTGGCAAAAACATGGGAGAACTAATGAATGGATTCAAAGAAGAATGATGGGACAGGAAACAAGGAATAAATTAACTGATTATTGGAGTAATAACAATATTAAAAAAGGAGAAGAGTTCGCGATTTTGACAAATATAATCCATCAGGAGTGGTCTGGCGAGTCAGTCAGGGGCCATAAAAAGCTCAAGAGCTTGAAGCAACAAAATTTGCGGGACCACATGAGCGAGGCAGAGTTAATTTTTACGGCTTTAGCGGAAATGTCCACCCGGCAGATCGCTGAAAATATGGAGGCGAAAGGAATGCAAAAGAATAAAAGCGCCGGTAAGCAAGGCGGTGGCATTTCAAAGAAGGCCAGAGTTGAGCTTGAAGAAAAGACGAATAAAAAGGTTGTGACTAGCAAGAATTTTTTGGGTAGCGGAAATAAAAAAAGATTGAAAAAATAAAATTATTCACAACCATTTCGAAGATGTGCTTGATATGGTTAAAGTGGGTTCTGGGACTGAAAGCACAGATTAATATAAAAACTTGTAGATATATCAAGGAAAGTGATTTTAACAAAATAGTAAATAATTAGTTTTTTCCTTTCCCGGAGAAAACTATGACAAAAATAACAGATTTACCGCGGCACGAACGTCCGCGGGAGAAGCTAATTGAGCGCGGTCCTTTAGGGCTTAAGGATAAGGAGCTTTTGGCAATTTTGCTTAGGACTGCGGATTGGAATGGCTGGACACTTCAAAAAGTTAAATATTAAGTAGAATAAATATGTTTTTTAGAAAAAATAATGAAAATAAGAAACAAGATAAAACCGGTGAATTAAAATTAAAAAATTATGATAAAATTTGGACAAAGTTTTGTTTTTTGGATGAAAGCGAGAGCTTAGACCCCAAGACCGCTCCATATTTTACAGTCGGTCTTATTAAATGCAGCCAACCTTATTATTTATATAGTAAATTGCTTTATGAGCGAAACAAAAGAAATTTTCATGATGAGATGAAATTTAATAAATTATCAAGATTAAATATTGATTTTGCAAAATTTGCCATAGAAAGTTTTTTAGATACTAAAAGCGTTTGGTTTTATTCCTATACGCTGGATAAAGATGGAGATTATTTTCAAAGAGAATCGCATAGTAATCCCTGGATAGCCTATGAAGATGTTTCTATCAGATTGTCTGAATCAGCTTTGAGCGTAAATGAAATTTTAATGCTTTT
>JAUVKU010000050.1 GCA_030596105.1 bacterium | reverse complement strand
TCCACATTATAAAGGTTTCCATGTAATAATTTTTGAAAAAACTTGTCCTGATGATGGTAAGATATGGTTAGATAAAAAAGAAATAACTGTTGAATGTTTGTTAAAATTTTTACAGTTTAAAATGAATTAAAACATTGTTGTTTTTTTGCTTGACAAATGATAAAAGTTAGGATAAGACATGGTTATGAAAGAGAGGTGAATTATGGAAAAGGTTGAATATGTAGGTAAGAGAGGTTCAAATAAAATTGCTCTTGGCTTAAAAAACAAAGAAAAAGTTAGGGAGTGGTTTTTAAAAAATAAAGGCGGCACTCAATCCGCTTGCATTAAAGAAACTGGTCTTACAAACAAAACAGTTAGTAAGCACTTAACTACCATTCTTAAAGAACAAGAATAATTTGAAGGGTTATGCAAAATGGCAGGTAGATTGCAAAAAGAAAGTGCTGATTACTTTTCACATGATGCTGATGCAAGCTCTGATGAAAAAATTGTTTATTTAGAAAGTCGTTTCGGACATAAAGGGTATGCTGTATATTTTAAATTCTTAGAGCGTATGGTGAGGTCAAAAAACTTTGAAATTGAATGGAATGATATAAAAAAAGCCATTTATGCTTCTGAATTTAGTATTTCTGTGACAGAAATAGAACAGATAGTTACAGAATGTTGCAGAAAAGAAATAAAAGCCTTTGAAATTGATAAAAATAAACTTTTTTCACCCGGTTTAAAAAAAAGAATGCAGCCTCTTTTAGATAAAAGAGAATATAACAGGCTGAAATATGAAGAAAAAAAGCTGAAGTCTATTTCTGTAACAGAAAGTGACAGAAATGACACAGTAAAGGAAAGTAAAGGAAAGAAAAGAAAAGAAAAGAAAAGACTTATATGTATAGATTTTTCTAAATTTTTCAATTCCTGGAATGAGTTAAAAATCGTAGTTCATGAAAAACTTAGTGATGCAGCAAAAACTAAAATAAGTGCGGCTCTAAAAACTTTTACTGAGTCGGACATATTAAAGGCGTTTGAAAATTACTCGACAGTCTTAAAATCTGAGCGGCATTATTTTTCACACAAATGGACGCTTGCAAACTTTTTATCCAGGGCTGGAGGTCTCAGTCAGTTTGTTGATGAAGCTGATCCCTTAAAGAATTTTTTACACAAGAAAAAAGATTCAGAGCAGGTCGAAACAGCAGAAGCAAATAATGACTTAAACGAATGGTTAAAAGAAACCAAAAAGGAGAATTGCAATGAAAAATGAAACTGAGTTTGCAGCGGCCATGGAAACTTTTATGGAAATGTTTGAGAAAAAACTGTCAAAGAAAATTATTAAAATATACTGGCAAGCTTTAAAGCCATACACGGATGAAGAATGCGAGTATGCATTTAAGGATGTTTTTTCCACTGCACGGTTTTTTCCGAAACCAGCAGATATTATTGAAAAAATCAAAGACAGAATAACATATATCAATTAGGAGCGGCTGATGGAAGTGTCTGAATATCTTAGCGATAAAGGGATTGAGGTTAAAAAAAGAAGAGGCAATGAGCTGATTATCAATTGTCCCTTTTGCGGAGACTCGGAAAGCAAAGGCGCAATTAATAGTGAAAACGGCGCTTATAATTGCTTACACCTTAGCCGGTGCGGCTTGCAATTGTCGTTTTGGGATTTTCAAAAAAAACTGGGGGATAATCCACAACCTTTAGCTTCCTGGCGGTCAAGTTCTCAAAGTTTTGTCCCGGCTCAAACCAAAAAATACATAAAACCTAAAAGCAATGTGGCACAACCAACAGCCAGGATTATGCAATATCTGAAAGATAGAGGGTTTTCGCAAAAAACTATTGATTTTTTCAAGATTGGCGAAAAAGATAACGCCATAGCTTTTCCATATTTTAAAAACAAAGAGCTTGTTGGCATCAAATACAGAACTTTAGATAAGAAAATGTGGAGCGAGAAAGATGCCGAGCCGGTTTTGTTTAATCGTGATAACGTTGACCCGTCAGATGAGGTCTTGATTTATTGTGAAGGGGAAATTGATTGTGCATCGCTGCACGAATACGGAATTGATTCTGTATCTATCCCGAACGGGGTCAATGATTTTAGATGGGTAGATAATGAATGGGAATGGCTACAGCAGTTTAACACATTTTATATTTGTTTCGATAATGACGTAGCTGGAAAGAATGGTGCTGAAAAATTAGCACAAAAATTAGGGGCGTGGAAGTGCAGAAAAGTTATTTTCCCGCACAAAGATGCGAACGAGTGCTTACAAAAACAAATACCTGTTAGCACTATGGTTGAGTGTATAGGCAATGGAATTGATTTTAAACCAAACGATCTTACAACGCCTGATTTCTTTACAAATGAGATTATTCAGCTTATAGAAAATCCAGAATTACTTAATGGGACACAAACTGCATGGGGGCAATTAGATTCAATTTTAGGTGGGTGGAGGTTAAGCGAGTTAACTATTTGGAGTGGGCAAAGCGGATCAGGAAAATCAACAATATTAAATCAGCAAATTTTAGATTTTCTAAAACGAAATATTGGCGTTTGCGTTGCGTCATTAGAGATGGCTCCTGCTCGATATTTACGATGGATGTTGCTACAGTGTACGCGGAAACAGTTCCCGGGATCGGAAGAAGTCAGCAAAGCGCTTACGTGGATGTCGAAAAATCTGTATGTGATCAACTCAACAGAATCCATAGATGTAGATGTTTTATTGGACATATTTCAATATGCGGCAAGACGTTATAATGTGCAACATTTCGTAATAGATAGTTTAATGAGAATTACCATTCGGGGCGAAGATAAGTGGGATGCACAAAAAGAATTTGTTGCAAAATTATTAACATTTGCCAAGAAGTTTCAAGTGCATGTTCATTTAGTTGCACATGCAAAAAAATTACAGTCTGATAATGATAAACCAGATAAGACATCCGTGAAGGGTTCCGGGGATATTACTGACTTGGCGCACAATGTGTTAGTTATGTGGAAAGTTCCTAATAGTTCTGAGTTAGAGGCGGATGCTTTGCTAACCGTTAAAAAAAATAGAGAACTTGGTCTTTTGGATAGCGTTGGTTTATTTTTTAATCCAAAAACTAAATTATTCTATGACGACAAAGAGGAAAAATATAATGCCGAAAATATATAAAAGAATAGCAGGGCTGATAACCCTTTTACCGTACAGCGCCTTTTTATCTCGGTTGGTGGATAAGTTGGTTGTTTTTTCAGAGAAAACAAGAAACAAGGAGGAGAAATGATAGACATTACCGTAATTTTAAAACTTAACAATGAGTTAAAAGAAGAAAATCGGCAAATGAAAATAATTATTAAACAACTTAAATCACTTGTTAAAGAAATGGAAAATCAAAAAAAGGAAATAACTAAGTGAGTTTTAAAAGATATATGCATATCGAAAGATTTGGAAACGATGAAGTCCATGGCATAGAACTTGGCAATTGTTACATTTTTCCTAAGATAGACGGGACAAATGCATCAATTTGGTATAATAATGGCTTACAAGCAGGAAGCAGAAAGCGGCAATTATCTTTAGACGAAGATAACGCAGGATTCTATCAATGGGTTTTAAACGGAAAGCATAGATTGCCTGAATTTTTCGATGCTTATGGTTTAAGATTGTTTGGTGAATGGCTTTGTTTGTCTGGCGATACAACCATTAGATTAGTTTCAGGCGGAAAAAATGGCCATGTTAGAACTTTGCGTGAAATGTATAATTACTATAACAACGATGTGACGGAGCAATCTTCTTATATAAAAAAGGATGGTACACGTTCAGTTTCTAAGCGCACATCTTGGTGGAAGCGGTATGGATTGCCTCAATGTTTCTCGCTTTTCCAAAACGAAGATATAGTAAAACCGCAAAAAATTGCTAATATTATAGCAACTGGCGACAAAAGAGTCTTCAGAGTAACCACAAGAAACGGGTATAGTATTGAATCAACAAAAGACCATATGTTTTTTACTAATCATGGATGGATTCAATTAAAAGACCTGCTTATCAATAACGTGGTCGGTGTAACAGAGCTTTTCAACCACAGGAAGAAACGGCAATACGGGAAAGGTTCAAGGAAAATAATTAACAAATTCAAAGCTATAAGAGATGTTGGTTTTTGCTATATCTGCAACTCAAGAAACTCATTAGAAATTCATCATATTGATGAAGACTGGAGCAACAACGACGATTCAAACCTACGAACAATATGTGCCGGATGTCATAAAAAAATACATAAAAACATCACTTCAGTCAATAAATCTTTTAGTTATGTGTTTGATAAAATAATTAAAATTGAATATATTGGAATAAAAGACTGTTATGATATATCCATGGAGGGCAACGAGAATAGTGCTTCATTTGTTGCGAATGGTTTTATAGTCCATAATTGCCCGCATACACTCCGAAACTACAGAGACGATGCTTGGCTTAAGTTTTATGTGTTTGACGTTTTTGATGATGAAACAGAAAAATATCTTACATACGAAGAATATCAACCACTTTTAAAACAACATGGCTTTGATTACATCCCACCAATTTCAATTATTAAAAATGCA
>JAUVKU010000043.1 GCA_030596105.1 bacterium | reverse complement strand
ATTCAGGAAGAAACATCCTATCTCGGCATTCCCTGTTTAACCCTGAGGCCAAACACCGAACGACCAATCACCGTTACCGAGGGGACTAACCAGCTCATCACTGTTGAAGATCTCGAAGAAAAGGTTAACCAAATCCTTTCTTCGCCTAAACTGAAACCTGCAAACATAGACCTATGGGACGGCCACACCGCTGACCGCGTCGTCCAATCTATAAAAGAATATTTCAGCATTCGATGATTCACCGCAAAGGTTGCAAAAATTAGATTTAACCGCAGGCGGACGCAGACCTTGTTGCCGGGCGGCGTATCCGTCAAAAATAAGTCATGCCTTGCGGGCAATAATGAATTTTAGAATATGACGTTGGCTACGTCTGTAATCGGTACTATAAGAGCTTTGAAAATCTGGTTGGATTCCCAATTTTACGATTTTTGACAAATTTTAACAATTGGATGCTTCCGCAGTTTCTTGTTGCTTTTCAGTTACTTCAAGGCGCTCCAGGCTATTTAATAATGCGGCCAAACATTGCATATCGGTCCTGAGGCCCATTGTCTCGCTTTAGTCAAAACAGGATTGTTGACCTGACTTTTTACTTTTTTTGTAAATTCTGTTACTCTTTTCATTACGTCCTCCTTGTGTGTTTATGCTTTTTGCAACTTAAACATATCACACCTGAGAGGACGCTATAATTAATTTCTTAAATTCCAAGATAAATGTCTCAGCTGTAAATAGTATAGAGGCATTATTAAAATTGAAATAATTGCTCATGAATAAAATTTTAGTTAATGTAGGAAATGTATATAAACCAGGTGGAGTTTCAGCATTATATCGAATTTTAGATCTAGAAGAAGAATCAATCAAATATTTTGATATATTTCAGAAGGGAAATAATAGAATTTTTTCAATCAAGATATTAAGGTTGGCAACAAATTTTATTAGATTTCATAAATTGATCAAAGATTTTGATCTAGTTTTGATAAATCCCTCCTTTAAGAAAAATGCCTTTATTAGAGATTCATTGTTTTCAATAATTGCAAAAATGAATAAAAAAAAATTAATCTCATTTTGGCATGGCTGGGATAATGTTTTCGAAAATAAAGTTAAAAATAGTCATTTGATGAATTGTTTATTTAAAGTAACATATGGGAAAGCAGATGGACATATAGTATTAGGAAGTGTATTTAAAAACAAATTAATAAATTTAGGCATACATAAATCGAAAAAATTTTTGCTGTTTCATAATGTCGCAGAGAACCAATATTTAGATGAATTTAATATTAATCATAGATTAAAAAAGAAAAAAGACTTTAATATACTATATATTTCAAGAATAGAAAAAAATAAGGGCGCAAGGACAGCAATAAATACATTCGAAATACTAAAAAAAAAGTATCCTCATTTAGGAGTTAATTTAAGAATTGCTGGGGATGGAAAAGAACTAAATAATGTTAAAAAATACGCAAAAAGTAAAGGTATAAATGATATTTATTTTCTAGGATATGTTAAGGGTTATAAAAAGCATTTAGTGTTTATGGAATCAGATTTGTTGTTTTTTCCAACAGAATATGGAGAAGGATTACCTTTATCAGTTTTAGAGGGAATGGCTTACGGATTACCAATCGTCACAAAAAGAGTTGGTGGTTTAAAAGATATAATTAAAGATGGTGTAAATGGATTTCTAATAAACTCTACAAAAAATAGTGAAATGTACTTCGAGGCGATTGAAAAAATTATTTTAAACAATGAATTGTATAATGAAATTTCAATAAAAAATTATCGTTTTGCTGAAAATTATTTAATGCCTAATAAAGCTAAACAGCAGTTAAAAGGATTTTTGCATTGCATGTAGAAAATTGACAAAATATTAAAACAGCTAATTGAATAAGGGGGCTATCCACTTAGCGCAAGTAGTTCCTATATGTTGTGGTTCATATGTGGCGGTAAGCCGTTGGTACAGGTGCAACTGTCTGGTCCATAAGCTGATTAGGAAACCAGCTTTTCCCAAGGTCTGATCGTTTTTAATAGAACCTAATGCACTATATGGCCTAACTTGCGTTAAGTGGATAGCCCGCTTGAATAAATACAATTCTTAATAAAAATAAATTATAATTTAAATTAAAATATAAACCAGATGAGAAACAATTTAGATATTTTAATAAAAAAGATAAAGAATAAAACCCCAATAAGTTTACGTAAAAATATAAAAAATCTATTTAAAGTATACAGAAAAAATAGAAATATTTTTTACAAAAAATATTTAAAAAGATACTTATCAAAAGAAGATATATATTTCGGATTAAAAAATATTGGAATAGATGAAGGTGATGCTGTAATGGTCCATTCTTCTATTTCTAGACTGGGTATTGTAGATGGAGGTGCTGATACTATACTCGAGGCTCTCTTTGAAGCTGTCGGTCCATATGGAACAATTGGGGCTCCTACTTTCTGGGGACTAAAAAAAGATTATCTTGCTGGGTTAACATTGTACGATGTGAAAAGATCGAAGTCTTATTTAGGTGCTTTAACAGAAACAATTAGAACACATCCTCAATCAAAAAGAAGTTTACATCCCACTCATTCAGCTGCATTCATTGGGCCTAAGGCTGATTTTTTAATAAAAAATCACCATTATGACAAGACTCCGTTCGGGCCTAACTCACCCTATAGAAAGCTTGTTGATTTGAATGGAAAGATTCTACTATTGGGAGTTGGTATTGAATATATGTCAAGTTTGCATACAATCGAAGATTTTATTGATAATTTTTCTATAAAAGTTTACAGAGATCAACCCCTAGAATTCCGGGTTATTGATGATAATGATAACGATTACTTGATCTCATCATATATCCATTGCTCGAACGCTGCAAAAACTAGGAATAGCCTTAAGCTTCTACCAATATTTGAAAAAGAAAATATTATTAGAAAGTCGAAAATAGGCTTTGGTTCGGTGAAACTTATAAATGCCTCTGAACTACACACCACCATGTTGAAGCTCTACAAGAGTGGAATAACGATGTATGGGTAATTTTCGAAGTGTCCATTTTAATGATACCACTTCATTTTATGCATAAGGTGTACTTTTAATGAGATCTGAAAATGATTACAAATATGCAGCATTTTGAGGTGGTGGTTAGTGTATGACAAGCTTTATCCATCGTGCGTTGGTTACTGGTGGGATCGAGATTGACTTGTCTGCATAGATGTATATAGGTACTATTTAATACGTTTCAATAAAGCTCTGCCCTCCGGGTAGGAATTCTTTACTTAAATAAAAACCATTCAAACTTTTAACATAAAAAGCCTCATAGGTTAACTCCTATGAGGCTTTTTTATTGTAATGCATAGCCTGGCAATTATGGAAAAAATGTAATAAAAAATATGAAAAAAATTACATAATTTTTTGGACAAATATGCGGAAATTATTATTAAACAATTTGTATGAAAAAAGAGTTGTGTAACTATTGAATATTTCTTTTAAAATTATAGTCTGATATTTTTGATCTTATCGTTTACATTTGGCATAACCTTTGCTCTTTAATATTAAACTTTTCCACAAACTGGTTAAATAACTTATAGTAAAATAAATCAGTCAGCATTCTAAAAAATATAATAAGGAATAAAAAATGTTGAGAGATAACGGAAAACTATTAACACTAATTCATACATTATTAGATTTGGGTTTAACAATGCTCTCATTTTTTATGGCTTATTATATTAAAAAAGATTTACTCCCGGCATCATTAAAAGGACTAAGCTCGACTCCCGACTATACTGTTGTATTGCTTTTAATCCTTATAATCTGGTATTTTTCTTTTAGCCTATTTAATCTATACTCTTCATTTAGGAGACGTTCTTTTCTTCAAATATTTCTCAATTTTCTAAAAGCTGTCTCATTTGCCATGTTGATTTTAACTCTTTGCATTTATTTTTTTAAGATTCAAGATGTAAGTCGACTTATGTTAGTGATCTTTTTCATCTTGAACTTAAGTCTGCTTGGTTTTAGTAAATATTCTGTGTACAAATTATTAATTAATTTTCGCAGTAAAGGTTATAATTTCCGTAATATACTTATCATTGGAAGCAAGGAGAGAGCCAGAGGTGTTATTAAGAATATAAGAGAAGATGTTGGCTCGGGTTTTAAAATTATTGGATGCATAGAAACCGACCAAGCTTCTATCGGAAGAAATGTAATATACGGGATCAAGGTGATTGGCAGCATTAATCATCTAAAAGAAATTATGACTGAAAAGGTTGTTGATGAATTGATTTTTGCCATGCCGTTGAAAGATATTAAAGATGTAGACGATTATTTAGATTTAGCTGAAACTTTAGGAATTTCTGTTCGCATAATTCCCAACTTTCAGATTCATTATCTTTTAAACGGACCACGGAAAGCGATTTTAAAGTTTGAAGAGTTTTCAGGTACTCAAACGTTGACTATACATAGGTCACCGTTAAACGACGGAAGGCTTATTATCAAGAACGCATTAGATTACAGCCTTTCTGTTGTTGCTTTAATATTATTTCTTCCTTTTTTTTGTATAATCGCATTAGCTATCAAAAGTGCTTCTTCTGGGCCTGTATTTTTCAAACAGGTTCGTTGCGGTTTTAATGGCCGCAAATTCTTACTTTATAAATTTCGAACTATGGTGCCTGATGCCGAAGAACTGAAAAAAGACCTAGTTTCCGCCAACGAGTCAGATGGACCGGCTTTCAAAGTTAAGCATGATCCAAGAATCATCCCAATAATCGGCACTTTTCTCAGGAAATCAAGCCTTGATGAACTTCCGCAGTTAATAAATATTATCAAAGGTGAAATGAGTCTTGTTGGACCTCGCCCGCCCGTGCCTGACGAAGTGGATAAATACATGCTCTGGCAAAGAAGACGATTATCTATGAAACCAGGGTTGACCTGCACATGGCAGACGCATCTTAAACGAAACGAGATTAGCTTTAAAGAATGGATGACTATGGATCTTTTTTACATTGACAATTGGTCACTGCTGCTTGATTTTAAAATACTTTTTGCAACTACAGTAGCAGTAATAACCGGTGCGGGAAGATAGATTGCGAAATATAAAAAAGGGCTCAAATAATTTTCGAGCCCTTTTTTCGTAGTTTTTAGCGTTGCTTAATCGATTTAGCCTTAGCTCTGGCTAACTACAGCATGAGTACATAGCTACTGTCTAAAGTGGTTTAATTTTAACGGACACCCTGCTAAGAGCAATTAGACAGAAAGCGATGTGTTCATTGAGCAAGAATCGAAAACGTCCAAATTACACTAAAGAGTTCAATCAAGACGCTGTCAAGTTGGTTACAGAGCAGCGGTATAGCTGCCCTGAGGTCGGCAGGCGTCTTGGTGTTGCCGCTTCCAATGTTACCCGCTGGGTGCGACAATACCGCCAAGACCAGCAGGATCTTAGCGAGGGTGGTATT
>JAUVKU010000060.1 GCA_030596105.1 bacterium | reverse complement strand
GGCATAAACCATGCAGAGGGTTTTACGTATAATGAAATTATAAATGCCAAAGAGTTAAAAAAATTGAAAGAATCGGAAATAAAAATAATTGATAAATATTTATTATGTGCATTCCGGAATAAACAACACATTGACCAAATGAAGTCGGCTGATTATGAAACAATGTTCTTTATTATTGAAGGTGGTGGTGGTAATTACAATGATAATAATACTAAATACGTCCTTAGTCTTGATTCACGATTTAAATATATTGATTATAAAGAGCTAGAACTAACAAGAGAAATGTCACATAAAGCAAGTCGTGATGCAAGAATTGCAATATGGTTTGCAGTTGGAACGATTATAATTTCAATTATTTTAACTCTTTGCCAAATCAAGTCTCCGATTGAAATTGAAGATAAGCAGATTGATGCAATCATTAATAGAATATCCGATATAATCAAAAATTAATTTTTTTACTAGCTCCGCCCAAATTTCGTTTTCGCTTTTTGTTAGCGCATCCGCGCAATTATAACAAAAAGCTACAACGAAACTTCAGATACGCCGATATTGTTAGCTTAAATATTATTTCTTTTTAACTATATGGAAAATAAAATCATTGAAAAAAATACTGTCAAAAATTACAATAAAAAAAATCCGAGTCCACAAGAATTGCTTGCATTGATTAATTCAAATTATAAAAATATTGAAAAAATCGTTGGCCTGGATGAGAGAAAGCTCAAATTTCATGAGGCTTATATTTTTGTTATAACAAGGCTTAGTGAATTAATAAAAGAGCTTCAATTTATAGTTAAAATAATAATTTTTGTAATTAATTTATTGGTATGGAAAGTTTTCCTATGGAATCCTCTCAACACTCTTCTTGAATCTCTTGTATCTAAATTCAGAGGGCTTTCAGAGAATTATAAAATACTAATTCTTGGTGTAATTATTTCATTTTTCTCAATGATTTTTGCACAAATTGTTGGGCTGTTAATTTATAAAAAAATTAATGATGCTTTAGAAAAAACAAAAAAGAAATAATATATCACATAACACGACGTATCTGGTTCGCAAGCTAAATAAAATTTTTAATGAATAAAACATGTCGCAAGAAGAACAAAAAAACGACGAAATCATAAAAAACTACGTTAACCAAATGGATGACCATCTAAAAACACAACATTCCAAGAATACAATTTTTCTTTTTTTTGTGTTTGGGATAATCTTATTTATATGGAAAAACATGCCAATTTTGTCATTGAGCGCGTTGGCATTCTTTTTTATAGGAATGTTTTTAGTTTCTTTTCTTTCAATACCGAGCTACCTAATAAAAAAGCAAATTTCAAAAAGGATTGGCGTAAAACAAGCATATATACTTAAAAACTTTTATTGGATTTTTGAAATAATTTATGATTTCGTCGTTACTTATTTACTGTTTTATATTTATACACTGATATTTTAAAAATTTTATTTTAAACGCTTGCTCACCCAAATTTCATTTTTATTATCTGTTGTTGCTCCGCAAAATTATAGCAGAAATTTCAAACCGGACTTCCCTCCAGGGGCGGGCAGGCAGATATCCCGATATGTTATATAAAATAATTAAATATTAAATAAAAGTATATGATAGGAAAATTACCGGAAAAAGTTCTTAATGCATTATTGGAAACAATTCCCGTTGAATTCTCGGTTGTCGATGAATCCGATAATGTCTTAGCCTGGAATAAACACGATACAAGAATTTTTAAACGACCAAGTGGAGTGGTTGGCAAAAATGTAAAGGATTGTCATCCTAAAAAAAGCTTGGATAAAGTTGAAAAAATCTTACAAGAAATGAAAAATGGCACCAGGGATAAAGCAAGATTTTGGATTGATCTACCGATTGGTAAGAACAATGAAAAAAATAAAGTTTTAATTGAATATTACGCCTTAAGAGATCCTAATGGAAAATATTTAGGTTGTTTGGAGGCAAGCCAAAATATATCAGAAATCAAAAAACTTGAAGGCGAAAACAGATTATTAAATTAAAAATTGCGAACACGCCACATAACACAGGACATCCGGCTATGCCGATAAAATAAAAGGAGATAACAAATGAAATTAAAAAAAATTAAAGATTATTTTACAGAAGAAGAGGTAGAGGCGATTAGAAAAAATCTTGAAAAAACAACAAAAAAAAATCTAGAGGATTCTAGAATTGCTCAAATTAAAGCAGTTAAAAAAGCCCGAGAAACTGTTTTGGATTAATATCCAGCAAAAAACTCAAAAACGCCTTCAGAATTAATCTGCTAAGGCGTTTTCTTTATTAAAAGTTTTACTTGTCTTGAGGGGCAGTTATAACTTTAAAAAAGTACTGCCATTTATTCGCGGTCTCGCATAATTCTTTGGTATCATTCAGGGCCTGCTCAACTACAGCCCGGGAATTGTCTTTGCAAACCTTAAAAACAGCACTACGCTTAAAATTCGGAATACGCAACTCTTTTATAACCCTTAACGCCAAGTCTTGCCACTGGTATGCCGGTGCTTTCTTTGATTCTATATTCTTTAATATTTCTTTGATGTCTTCGGCCATTTTTATTCAACTACCTTTCTAAACTCCTCCAAAGTAACCTTACTTTTTTTATTGATCAACTCTTGCGCTTCGCCCTGCAATTTTTCCACGTATTTAATCACAAATTCCAGCTCGTTTTTGGTCGGATCCTGCTCTCGTAATCGCTCCCAGGCCTCTTGCCTAAGCGAACGAATATCTTTAATAACAAAACACAGGTCATCATTAGTGGCTCCTTCCTCGGTTAATTTAAGCCAAGCCTCACCGCGCAAGGGTTTGATATTTTTCATTACAAATCTAAGATCCTCGCCAGATGCCCCTCGTTCATAGAACTCGGCCCAGGCTTCGTGCCTAAGCTCTTTTATATCTTTCATTATAAAACACAGATCATCATTACTCGCACCTTTTTGAAGTAAATACTGCCAGGCCTCTTGGCGCAATTCCGGTACTTCTATAATAACCCGCCTAAGCATATCATTGCCTAACCTAACCTTCTTAAACTCTTCCCAGGCTAATTCCCTCATCTCCGGGGCAAACTTGATCAAATTCATAAAATCGTCCACGTCCGGCTTCTTTTTGAGCAACTCCTTCCAGGCGGCGGCTTGCATTTTGGGCACAAAACGAATTACATAAAGAAAATCCTGAGTGCTGGGCTTGGCTTTAAGCAATTGTTTCCAAGCTAAGGGTCGGTACTCCTGTACATAACGGACTACCTCCCTTATCTCCAGGTGGCTGGGTTTGGCTTTAAGAAAAAGCTTCCAGGCCTCTTTCCGAAGTGGCTTAACGTATTCAATTATATTTTTCAGCTCATTGGCAGTAGGTTTATTTTTTTTAAGCATTGTCCAGGCCTCGTTTTGCAGCTCCGGGACATGCTCAATAATAAAACGTAAATTATTATTGTTAATTCCCTTTTCCTTAAGCATTGTCCAGGCCTTTGCCCGGATTGGCGGCACGGTTCTGATAAGCTCACACAGAGTATTATTGTCCACGCTCTGAGTTTTTAATTGCTCCCAAAGTTTATTAATTTTATTGATATCAACCATAATGTTGTTTTTGCTAGCGCAAAAAGCCGCGCTACAAATGCGGCACATGCGAATTTAGATTTTAAATACTCTGTAGGTAATAAATCATATTTATAGTCCTGATACTACTTTTATATTATCATATTTAGCTTGTAAAATAAAGGAAATTAAGTTATTATAATTTATGTAAATAACTACATATTCTTATATGGCAAAACTTTTACCAATAATTACTGAACCCAATCCAACACTTAGAAAAAACTCTGAAGAAAT
>JAUVKU010000030.1 GCA_030596105.1 bacterium | reverse complement strand
CAAGAATTCTACAACCCACATCTACCCAATTCGTTCCCACGAAAAATCCATTCAAAAAATGAACCCCCAACAAGAAACCGAAGCCCTTTGCAAAAAACTTAAACCCGTAATCGGCGACCAAGCAGACATGCTCTGGCGCATGTATCTTGCGGAAGACGAACAGAACAGAAGGAAATTCGCCCAAGACATCGAAATAATCGCCGAAAAATTCTTGAAAGAGCAACCATTAGAAAACAAACAAATCCTTCTCGAACCTCCAAGTGAAAAAGATTCAAAAGGAAGATATCTTCTTGGAGATATTATTTATAATAAAAAGAAACTTCATCAACTACACTTGAAGCCTGAAGATTTCCTAAAGCAAGTCGGAATCTTTGCAATTACTGGTGAAGGTAAGACTAATCTTTCATATCTTCTTGCCTTACAGCTTTTAGAAACAAAAACACCATTTATGGTTATTGACTGGAAGCGGTCATGGAGAAACCTTCTTTCTTTAGAAAACAAGCATCCTGAATTAAAAAATGTGCAAGTCTTAACAATCGGAAGAGATACACTTCCTTTCTTATGGAATGTATTTAGAGCGCCGCCAGGCACTGATAAAAATTTCTGGGTTGGGACAATATCAGATGCACTCGAAAGGTCTCACCTCTCTGGCCCAGGTGTCGCCTACTACTTTAATAAAATTTATTCAAAACTATTCAAAGGTCTCCCAGAAAACTTTTACCCAAATTTCTTTGACGGCATTAGAGAACTTCGTAATATTAAAGTGTTTGGTCGTGAGGCGAATTGGAAACAGACTGCCCAAAGAATTTTCCAATCGTTTACCCTTGGAAGAGCCTCAAAAGTTTTCAATGCAAGAAATCCAATCAAACTTGAAGAGTTGCTAAATAAGCCGGTGATTCTTGAATTGGATTTGGAAATGCCAAAGCCTCTGAGAATGTTTTTTTCTGAAATGATTTTGAGATGGATTCATCTTTACAGACTGAGCCGGGGAGAAACTGATAATTTAAAGCATGTTTTGTTTTTAGAGGAGGTGCATAACCTTTTTGCGCAAAATAGTTTTCATAAAGAAAGCAATAGCCTTCAAAATTTATACAGGGAGATTAGAGGCTTTGGTCAGGGAATTGTCAGCATTACACAGCATCCCAGCCTTTTACCAATCGAGCTTTTAGGAAATTGCCATACACAAATTTATCTTGGACTCCAGCATGCTGATGATATTACTATGGCCAGAAAGTCTCTCTTTTTAGATTATGATGAAGATGAATATTTTAATATCCTTAATGTCGGGGAGTGTATTGTTAAAATTAAAAATAGAGTTGAACCTTGCCTTGTTAAAACGCCTCTTGTGCCGGTTAAAAAAGAGTTGGTGACGGATGAATGGCTGAAATCGTTTACCTTAAGTTCTCAGTTTTGGGAGCATTCCTGGAAAAAGGGAGGGGGTAAAAATAACTTTTTATCCTTGAAAAAGGATATTCAAGATATCTTGGATGGGAAAGTTTCTTTGACTGAAAATTTGAAAAAAGAAAATACCCCACCAAAATCAGGAGAAAATACCCTTGGGTATTTTCCAGGAAAACCGGACGGGAATACCTCTATTTCAACGTGGAATACGTTGAAGCAGAAATCAAAGGCAGGGCAATTATTGCCTGTTAATATAAAGAAGAATAAAAGAAAATACCCTGATAAATTGTGGCCTCAACACAGGCTTCTTATTGATATTCTAAACCACCCATTTACAACTATTACCCAGAGATACAAGAAGTTAAAATTACATTCAAAGCTTGGGAATAAATGCAGGCGGGATTTGATTTTGGAGAAGTGTATGATGCCGAGAAAGATTATTACTGGGAAAGGTTGGATTACACTTTTTGAGTTAACCAGAAAAGGTAAGATGGTTTTGGGCGACTTAGGATATGAATTTAAGAATGAAAGTGAAGGGGTTGTCCATAAGTTTTGGAAGCATAAGGTTAGCGAATTTTATAAGAAGATGGGGCTGGATGTTCGGGTTGAAGAATATTATGTGAATGGCAGACCGGATATTATTGTTAATAAGGACGATAAAAAGATTGCGATTGAGATTGAGACGGGGAAGTCTAATTATGTGCGGAATGTTGAGAGGGCACTTGCGGCTGGGTTTGATGAGGTTGTTTGTGTGGCGGTAAATCGGTTTGTTGAGGATAAGATTGCGCTGGCTTTGAGGGAGAAGGGGATTGTTGATGATAGGGTTCGGGTTGTTTGTGTTAGGGGGTTTGGGGTGTGATGAATATTTTCTACTATTAAAAAATCAGGGTGTATTTCATGTCCTTGTATTCGGGCATCGATTTTGGGTAATGACCTCCGTTAGCCGCATGACCACCTTCTACAAGCATGTGTAGACACATTAATAACATTGTTTGGGAACCTTGGAAGCCGCTATGCACCGGAACTGTCTTGTTAAGAGCCAAGTGCATAGCCATTTATTTATAAGTTTGATTTCAATTGGATTATCTTTCTAACTGCGGTTCTGAATGTGAAGGATTATACTCAACGAGATTTATCAAATCGCGTTGCTCACTTGTGCGATATTTTGGTTCACATTCTCTAGCACTTCTAATTTTATCAAAAAAATCATATAAAACTTCTCCTGTTTTTTCGTAATCACTATCTCCCATTTTTTCCTCTTCATTTAAATTGTTTATCTTATTAATAAACCTTCCTACGACAAAGCTTTTACATTTTATTCATAAGAAGGTTGCTGCCTGTTGCTTAGACACAAGGGAAACATAAAAGCACACTGTGAAATTAGATTATTGCCTTTGTTGGTTTATTATTATCATGTTTGAACCAATTTGAAAAGCTATTTTTTTTTGTGATTTCCGGTTATGGATATGCATAATATATTAAAATTATCAGACGATTAGTATTTTGTTATTTTCTTGATAAACGACCTTTGAAATGCGGCGTTATTTTTTATGTGCTTAAAAAATAATTGCAACCTATTGTCATTATTACGATCGGATGTGCCCTATATGCTAGGCGATTCGTTTTTAAAAGAACAAGATTTAAATCACGTCACAATGTAAAAGCTTAATTTGCATTTATTGAATTTTTCTACACATTTTCCAACTTTTAAAAATCAACAAATAATTTACCACTTCTTATAAAGCATTGCTTTTAATAATTAGAAATCTCCGTTCAATTTATATAGGTTCCAGAAACTATTTGTAATTTTTTCATCTTCCGTCACTACACGAAAAGCACATCCCGTTGATCGCTCAATCAACCTATAGTTATATTCATCCTTATCTTTTTCTGCAGGAGCCTTTTTTCCTGGTTCATAAATATCAAATTCTAAACGGTTAGTTAATATTTGGTAAATGAGCTTTGAACATTCTTTTATCTCTCTTGCCACTAATATTCCATTAGCTACACCTGTTTGCAAATCCACCTGAAATCTAAGAGGATGATATTTTCTTAAAGTTTCTGCTCTTTTGTCATATAAGTTGGTCTTAAATCGCACCATTTTTTTTACTAAATTTTGATATTTCTTTTCCCTTCTATATTTTTGCTTATCTTGCTGAAACAATTTTTTGAGTTCATCAAAATTATCTGGTTTAGTTGGCAAGGCATTAAAAAGTAACTTTTCAAATTCCCTTCTCATATAAGGCGTCATATAGGTCATAAGAAGCATTGCTTTTTCCAATAAAACCCCAGCTGCAGTATCATTAGTTAATTTATCAATTTCGTCTTGTTCATCAATTTTAGGTAAATATACGATTACAGGTTTTCCTTGAGCTAGAGTTGATGCCATCTCGGAATCTTTTCCCATTGTATCCGATTCTTGAGCCAAATAAAGAGTACATTTAGCACGTTTTAACATTAAACCTTCAATAAGACCTTTAAGAATGCTATTTTTATGAAAATTCAAAGTAGGATCAAAATATCTGATATTATTCAAATAATATGACAAATAAGCAAATACTTCCTGACAAAATCTATTAATGTCTATATAATCCCATTTTTCTCTCATAGACGTCGCTACATAAACATCAATATAATCATAAGTAAGATAAGTTTCGAAATTTTGTTCACCAATTACTCGACTTTTCTCCACCTCTGGATCATTTTCATCGCCTGTTAAATACCCGAGGTGCAAAAGTTTCTCTTCTTCAATTGGTTCTATGTTTAAAATTGCTTCTTTTCGATTTTTATACTTTTTTTCTAAAACTTCAGGTTTTTTTACCCATCGCCCAAATTCATCTTTTATATTTCTTTTATGGCATAAGTAATTATAACTAAATCGAAAAGAACCAAACTGGAGCATTGATAGTATTCTAAATTGATTTACTCTATCTGCAAAATCTCCAAAAGTAATTGTAGTTTTTTGCCCATCTAAATTATCAATATTTGCTAAAAAGTGGAAGAATTCTTTAGTTACAATCTTTTTATTACACAATAAAAGCACTTCATTAAGTTGTCGGTAGCCGAATTCCACATCAGGGTCAGTTAAAAATTTTTGGTTATGTAACTTACTGTTTGCTTTGGTAACAACTTTTTTATCTATTCTTTTACCACACAATTTTTCAACATTATTAAGAAAGTCATTAATTAAATAGTTCATTGAAGTCTCCTTATCGAAAGAAAAGACATTACACTGTTAGATAAATTCTATAGAGATTGAAATTGTGTGTAAATATCTAAAAGCACATCGTATCAATGATACGATACTTATTCCCATTGTCAAGATAAAAACTGAATTCTTTAAGACGTAAAATCCGTGAACCCTTAAAATTTAAGTTCAGATTAATTCAATTAGATTCGTTCTGTCAAATTCCATAGACTGATTTCTATCAGCGTTGAGAATTAATTTCCGGACAACACACAATCATAATTGATGATCATTTATAAGCACTTCTTTACCTCTCCAATTCAAACCCTTATACAACCCCTATAAACCCCCTTCCCCTATACCTCCCAGAATAAAAAATCAAATCAACAACAACCTCAAACCAAAGGAGATAAATTGATTAAAGCAAGATCTTAAAATCAATCTTGCAAAAAACAGGACAAGTCTTGTTTTAAAACATGAATTCAAGAACTTCATCCAAAACCAGCTAAGAAACTCGATAAAACGGCAAGTCCCAAAAAAAATCGAAACCTCTTAGCTGCGCTTCTATTAAAATTAACCAACCTGATTTTTTATTCAAACGTATTCCACACCAAAAACAATTATTAACCCTAAAGCTGCCTTATTCCAGGTGGCTTTTTTATTTTCGAAAAGGCTTTCTTGGCAATTTTCCAAGAGGGCTTTTTTATTTCTAACCCTTAAATCAGGAGGTGTAAAAATGAACGAAAAAGTAAAGCAAGTTTTAAATTCAATTGTGGAGAAATTCAAGTCAGGAGAAATCCCGCAAGCTGTGGCAATGGCATGCTTCCCAACGCCAGATACCCCAAGCAGTCATTGGTCGTTTACAAATCGGATTATTATGTTTTTGTCAGGAACTGGAGATGCGCGAGGATACAGGCAGTGGAAGGATGCAGATAGATTTGTTAAAAAAGGCTCCCACCCAATACATATTCTTGCTCCCTATTTTAAAAAAGAGACTGACGAAGAATCCGGTGAAGAAAAAAAGGTTCTTAAATATTTTAACCCTGTACCTGTTTTCAGGTTTGAGGATACAGGCGGGGAAAAGCTGGATTATCAATCGTATGAAATTCCAAACCTTCCTCTTAAAAGCAGAGCAATGGAATGGGGAATATCTCTCAAATTGATACCGGGCAATTACAATTATTACGGCTATTATTCTTCAAAAAGAAAAGAAATTGTTTTGGCTTCACCAGAAGAAATTGTCTTTTTCCATGAGCTTGCTCACGCCGGTCATGAAAAGATTAAAGGTCATTTGAAAAGCGGCCAAGACCCTTTGCAAGAAATAATTGCTGAGCTTTCTGCCCAGGCGTTATGCAGGTTGGTTGGGAAAAGGACAGAAGACACAACCGGCAACTCATTTCGATATATTGAACGGTATGCAAAAAAGATCAAAAAGTCGGCTCATTATGCCTGCCTTTATGTGGTGTCTGAAACTGAAAAGGTTTTGAATCTTATTTTGGATGGTCAAGAAGTCATTTCTTAAATCCGGGTCATCCAATAGGTTCAATGACAAGCTCCTGGGGAGAAATCTCCATGAGCTTTTTTAATTTGAATATTAACTGAAATGTTTAAAGGGGGAAACTTATGGCCTACACGCCAGAACTTAACCAGTACCACAGTGGTATGCTTAGAAGAATCGCTTGGGCATGCGATATGCCAATGACAAAGACTATGGTCAGTATTTTCGATCATCTGGGAAATACTCTTGATAAGGGTAAAATTTGTGACGCGTGCAGGGATAAGTCCAATTGTAAAATCTGCCCGTTTCTTCTGAAGGAAGTCTCGCATGAACAAAGTATATAACTATACCCTATAATTCGAGTTTTAAAGGCTTTTCCGGGCATACCGGGAAGGTCTTTTTTTATCAAAACTATAAGCCATCTGGAGCCAATAACTCTGGATGGCTTTTTTGTTTAGGAGGAATATTATGACAAAGAAAAAGCAGCAATTATACCAAGAGACCGATGAGCTCAGAGATATTATTAAAAAATTGAAGGGGATGAAATTTCGTCTTGATTGTGGGCATCATGTGACGTTTGGCTTTTTTCTTGGCAATGATATAACTATTCGGAATGGGAAGAAGCCGCGGATTGTTTGTTCGGAGTGTGGTTATTAAGAGAAAAAATAAAGCCCTGGGCATGGCTCTAAAGTGCCCCTACTTGATATCTTGACATATAATTCTATTTTGTGTTATTTTATTATACTCATTGAGAAATATTCAAGTTCATATTGTTCTATAATATTTTTAACAGCAAAGTGAGGAACATACATGAAAACCCAAAAAAGCAAACCCGAAGAAATAGAAACAATCGGAAAACAAAAGACAAAGAAGCGACTTACTAAAGTTCTTAAAGCTGTAAAAAATCGCAACGAGTCAACTCTTAAGCATCTCAATTCTCCATCAATGTGGGATTGATAGTAAATATGCTGCGGTGGCTCTCTCTTGAGCTTACATACAGGTGTCAAAATCATTGCAAATGGTGTTATAATCCCTGCAGTAGATTAAATACACCTGAGCTTCCAGAAAAAACTTGGTCTCGTGTCATTACCGAAGCAGCCGATCTCGGGACTGAAGTAATTGTATTTACTGGTGGAGAACCACTTCTAATACCATTTCTTGATAGACTTATTGACCTTTCATCTGACTTAGGCATTTTACCGGGGATAGTTACCAACGGGGAACTAATTCCAGATAATTATTTAAGGCTTATTGAGTCTGGCCTTGGCTTAGTGTGGATAAGTATTCTCGGTTCATGCTCTTCGATAAACGATGCTATTACTTACAGAAAGGGATCTTTTCATCGTAAAATTAAAGCATTTCATGCTCTTAGCCATGCGGCCACTAAGCGTCATATTTTGTTGATGGCCAATATGGTTATAGAACCGAGAAATTATTTCAATATATATGATACTTTGAGAATATTGTCTGATGAAAGTGTAGACGTTGCTTATGTTGAAGAAGTTGTTCACACTGGTCATGCTGAGAGGAATCCATGTTTTTTCCTGGATGAAGAGCAACGCAAAATATCTCTCCATCAGGTAGAAAAGTCACAAAATGATTTTTCATCATTAGTAACCATTACTCGAACTTTAAACCGGCCATTCGGCGAGAGAAACCCACCCCCTTCGGAATTTTTAAATATAACTCCAGATGGATTTATTACTGAAACCGAATCTATAATACCAAAACTTGGATCCTCAATTATTGATAGTTCATTAATAGAATTAATTAACTTGTAACCAATATAACTTCCACATATTTCTAACTCAATCATAAGTTCAATTTAATAATAATGTGTTAAACGGTGCAGGAAAAAGTGAACTAATATTAGAGAGATTGTATGATAACTATTTTAATTGAACCTTTACAAGTTCCTATTTTTTCTTTCCAATAATCATAAAATGAATACTCATATCAACGATTGTGGGATGTGTACAGAGAGCATAGTGCATTTTTCTCCAATTTTTCCATGCAAGAGAGTTTTTATAAAGCTTATTTATGCTTTCCTCAGAAGCACCCCCAATACCCTCTAATCCAACACATTCTAAAATTCTAACTTTCTTTTCTACAAGATTTTTAAGTTCTTCGAAAGTAAAATAGTGGAAATAGCCTTTTCCTCCCCAAAATTTATCATTTCCCTCAAGCGAAAGTTCGAAATAATTTCTTGCGCTTTCAATTTTGTTAACACCTCTTACTAGATGACCAAATTTTCCCATTACTGAAATAAATATAGGAGCATTTTTTTTTGCCACTCTTTTTAGTTCTGAAATTGCTCTGGCCCTTTGCTTTTCGTTTCTGACATGAGACAATGAGCTACCCAAACAAAGCACAGCGTCAAAATAATTATTTTTTATTTTGGATAAATCTACAATTGAACCTTCAATAATATCTTTCACACTGTTCTGAACTTTTGCTTTTTTTAATTGTTTTTTTGCAAATTCAAGATTTTGTGGAGTTAGATCAAGCAATACAACATTATAATCTTTCTTGGCAAGCTCAACAGTATATCTTCCTGGTCCCCCTCCTGCATCTAATATTAATCCTTTTTTTGGGAGATATTTTTCCAAAAAATGTAATGTTGTTTCAAATTCTAATTTATGAAAAGGGCTTTTAATTAATCTATTCCATTCTCTATGAATGTTTTCGGAATATATTTTTTTAATTATATTTTCATCATCTTTCAATATTCCCTTTTTTGGTTTTTGTTCCATAAATATTTAGGTAAAATCGTTTATAATTTTTCAAAATGTACCCAAATTATGTTGATATAAATATTTATAGACTTTTGGTTTCAAAAATTATTGATCCAACAGTAGAACTCAAGGCAAATATATTTAATAAGAAGTTTATATATCGAGATACAAAAGTTTCAAAAAGAACAGAATGGAATTCCGTATTGAAAAA
Source organism: bacterium (assembly GCA_030596105.1). GTDB lineage: Bacteria > Patescibacteriota > Minisyncoccia > Minisyncoccales > DAOVPY01 > JAUVKU01. The sequence goes on along the minus strand of JAUVKU010000030.1, from coordinate 279 downwards.
TATCAATATAGAATATTCCACTGTAAAATTATTCTATAACAAATTTTTATTTTCCCAATCCCAAATCTTTATACAACCGCTATAAACCCCCATTCCGTTACCATTTCATAATTAAACACAATGGCAAAAGACAATTTGGAAACAAGAGCAAAAAAATCTGTGATTAAGATAAAGAAAAGTGTCTCAGGTATTTACAATATACTGACTGATTTTAATCTTAAACTCTGCCACATAATTGAAAGGATGGGGGAACGATACAGAGGCGGCGATTTGAATCCC
>JAUVKU010000008.1 GCA_030596105.1 bacterium | reverse complement strand
ACATATTAACATCTTAGTATTTTAACAACTTGTTAATACACTAAAGCGTTACTATGTTAGCGTGAATAATATAAAATTATATTATTTTAATTATTTATATATATTAAGCATTTTATCTAATTAAATAAAAAAGTCAAGTGTTTTTTCTCAACATAATAGCAAAATCGCGAATGTCATTAAACTGGTAAATCTTCAATTCTCAATGATTGATTTTCTGTATTATTTGTAAATTGCTGTGTTTCTGGTTTATTTTGTATTTCTTCTCTGCTATTTTTTTCTAATTCTTTTTTATAATCTTCAAATTTAGTTATTACTAACACTGGTTTATCCTGTTCTACAACAATAATCTTAGCCCCATCTTTCTCTACTATTTTTTTAATTTCATTTAAATTCATAATTTTTTTATATTTTCTTTTTAAATTAAAATGACACAAATGTCAAATCTTAAATAAAATTGCAAAATTTAACGAAACTCTGTAAGGATACAATAATATAATTATTTTCGTTTTCCTTCAATTATTTCTTGTGCTACATTGCCAGGAACTTCATCATATTTATCAAATTCCATAGTAAAATTACCTCTTCCCTCAGTCAAAGAGCGAAGCGATGTGGCATAGCCAAACATCTGTGCTAAGGGAATTTTTGCTTCAATTATTTTTATATTCATTCTATCTTTGGTTTCTTCTATTTTTCCACGCCTTGCCGATAAATCACCCATTACATCCCCTAAGAAATTTTCTGGAATAGCTACTTCTAATTTCATAATAGGTTCTAATAAAATTGGCGTTGCCCTTCTAACAGCTTCCTGTAATGCTTGAGAACCAGCAATTTTAAAAGCAATTTCTGAAGAATCAACATCGTGAAAAGAACCATCGTATAACGCTACAGACATATCTATTAATGGATAACCCGCTACAACACCTTTATCCATTGCTTCTTTTACCCCCTTTTCTACTGCTGGAATAAATTCTTTAGGAATAACACCCCCCTTAATTTCATCTAAAAATTCAAAACCTGCGCCCTCTTCTTTTGATTCAACTCTCAACCAAACATGTCCATACTGTCCACGACCTCCTGATTGGCGAACATATTTAGCTTCTGCCTGAGCATCGTTTTTAATTGTTTCTCTATAAGCAACCTGCGGACGGCCGACATTTGCTTCAACACCAAATTCTCTTTTCATTCGATCGTTAATAATATCAAGATGTAATTCGCCCATTCCCGAAATAATAGTTTCTCCTGTATCTGGATCACCTTTTATTCTAAAAGTAGGATCTTCTTGCGCTAATCTCCTTAAAGCGGTACCCATTTTTTCTTGATCAGCCTTTGTTTTTGGTTCAATTCGTATAGAAATAACAGGTTCTGGAAATACTATTTCTTCCAAAATAATTGGAGAACTGCCTGGTTCAGACAAGGTATGTCCGGTACTAGTATTTTTCAATCCAACCGTGGCCGCAATATCACCAGCAAAAAGTTCATCTACCTCTTCTCTTTCAGATGAATGCATTCTTAAAATTCTGCCCAATCTTTCTTTTTCACCCGTTGTAGTGTTTATAACATAAGAACCTTTTGTTAATTTTCCCGAATAAACTCTGAAATAAGTTACAGTTCCAACAAAAGGGTCTGTGGCAACCTTAAAAGCCAAAGCAGTAAAAGGTTCTGAATCATCAGCTTTTCTCTCCTCTTCTTCTTTTGTTTTTGCATTTATTCCTTTTAACGCGGGTAAATCAACAGGGCTTGGAAGATAATAAACAACAGCGTCAAGCATTGATTGTACTCCTGTATTTTTTAAAGCAGAACCGCAGAAAACTGGAACAAGCTTGTAATCTATTGTTGCCTTTCTCAAGGCCTTTTTTAAATCTTCAACCGAAATTTCTTCTCCTCCTAAATATTTTTCTAAAAGCATTTCATCTTCTGCGGCGATTTTTTCAACTAATTTTTCGCGCCATTTTTTCGCTTCATCTAACAGATTGTCTGGAATTTCTTCCTCTTTTACTTCTTCTCCTAACTTACCTCCAAATCTTAACGCTTTCATGGTAAGCAAATTAATTACACCATCTAGATCGCTTTCTACGCCAATAGGAATATACATCGCTACAGCGTTTGGTGTTAATTTCTCTAAAATAGAATCAAAACTTCTTTCAAAAGAAGCTCCCACCCTATCCAATTTATTTATAAAACAAATACGCGGAACATTAAATTTATCCGCTTGCCTCCAAACTGTTTCTGATTGTGGTTCCACTCCAGCAACGCCATCAAAAATCACTACAGCTCCGTCTAAAACACGCAATGCTCTTTGAACTTCCACCGTAAAATCAATATGCCCCGGAGTATCAATAATATTAAACCTATGTTCTTGAGTATCTTTATCTAAATATTTTTCAGGAGACCAAAAACAAGTAGTTGCTGCGGAAGTTATTGTAATTCCCCTTTCTCTCTCTTGTTCCATCCAGTCCATAACAGCCTCTCCCTCATGCACCTCCCCAATTTTATGCGAAATACCCGTATAAAATAAAATTCGCTCAGTAACAGTTGTTTTACCAGCATCAATATGAGCAATAACTCCTATGTTTCTATATTTTTCAATTGGATATTGTCTTGCCATAAATAATTATTAATTGTCAGAAATCATATATTATAAAGACTTTAAAGCTCTTAATAAAATATGATATGTTAAAATATAAATAATAAATTAAACGAAAAAGGCAAACAAATATATGATTGCCCCCAAGGTAATCCTATTTTTTTTACCAAGCGAAATGTGCGAATGCACGATTTGCTTCAGCCATTCTATGGGTATTTTCCTTCTTTTTTATCGCAACCCCAGTGTTATTTGCGGCATCAATCAATTCCATAGCTAATTTTTCTTTCATTGGCTTGCCCTTTCTTGCTTTAGATGCTTCAACAATCCAACGCATAGCCAAAGTAAGCTTTCTATCTCCTTTTACCTCTCTTGGCACTTGATAAGTCGCTCCACCAACTCTTTTTGACTTTACCTCCAAAAGAGGTCCTGCGTTTTTCAATGCCAACTCAAAAATTTCAATTGGCTCTTTTTTTGTTTTTTCTTTAATAATATCCAAAGAACCATAAACAATTTTTCTGGCTGTTATTTTTTTACCTCGTTCCATTATCTTGTTAACTAATTTAGCTACAGTAACGCTATTATAAATAGAATCTGGCTCTATATTTCTTTTTGCTATTTTTTTTCTTGACATATTTTAAAATTATTTTTGTTTATTTGGGTTTTTTAGCTCCGTATTTACTTCTTTGTTGTTTTCTTCCTTCCACCCCCGCAGTATCTAATCTTCCACGAACAACATGATACCTTACTCCAGGCAAATCCTTAACCCTTCCACCCCTAATCATTACCACAGAATGCTCTTGTAAATTATGGCCTTCTCCGGGGATATAAGCTGATACTTCCATGCCATTAGTCAATCTTACTCTTGCTACTTTTCTCAAAGCTGAATTTGGCTTTCTTGGTGTGGTAGTAAATACTTTAACGCAAACACCTTTTTTAAATGATGAAGCGTATTTTTTAGGTTTATTTTCAAGACTGTTAAAACCAAAACTTAAAGCAACCATTTTGGATTGTTTTTTTACTCGTTTTCTATTTTTTTTAATTAATTGGTGAATCGTTGGCATATTGAAAAATTTGAAATGATAATAATTAAGGTCTAAAATTTATAAAAATAAGTTTTTTGCTTTATTTTCTTTTTTAATTAAAATAAAACAAAACATCAACGCATTAAGACTAACACCTTAGTTTTAATTTATCAAGTTTTTTAAATTCTTTTATATATCTAACGCATTGACCAGTTGCTTAATCAAAGAAACTGTAACTGGGGGTGCTAACAAGCTGTAAGCGGTTTCATTATTATCGTCTTTTATTGTCCATGGTTTTTCGCTTACCTTTACTTCATCGGCAATCGCGTCCCATTCGTAAACATATTCTGGAGTAATTTCATAATCATCAACATATTCCTTGGCAACATTTTCAGGAATGGAATTTCTCAAAAGAACTTTTGGAATTCCGTGAAGAGAAAATGCTCTTTTTATTAATTTTTCGTCCAGCTCTAATCTTTCTCTAATTGGTTCTATCCCAAGCTCGTCGCCTTCTTTGGCTACCATTCGCGCCCCATCGCATTCTGGATTATCGCATATAAGATGAAATTCTTTTGTGGTTCCGTCGTAATCAACTTTTTGAGTAGTAAATAGCTTCAAATTGCGGGGAGTTTTACATTTAGGACAAACTCTTCTATATTTAATGCGTTCGTCTATTACGGCTTCTGGCACATCAATAAGAACAAACACATCTGGATCTTCTCTGTAATTTATAAGGTCTCTGAAAAATAATGAATAAGAAATCTGATCTAACCCTCTTGGAAAACCATCAATAAACAAAGATTTTTTCCCCATATCCATTGTTTCTTTTTTAACCAAAGCTAAAATAAATTCTGTTGGCAAAAGTGTTCTTGTATCTCTTGAAAGTAAAATTTTTAACGCCTCATCTATAGAAATATACCCACGATAATTTTTTTCAAGAAATTTTATTAATTCTTGTTTCTTTTCTTCGCTTTCTAGTATTTCTTCATTAATTTTTCTTACAACATCTCCTATTGAAATGTGAGCCACCTTTTCTTTTCCAACCGCTTCCATAAATAATTTAGAATATGTGCCCTTGCCTGAATTTTTTTTGCCCAAAAAATAAGCGATAAAAGTTTTACCCTTATCTAAATGTTCTTTCATTCTTTTTATTTCTGGACCAGCTTTTGCCTCAAAATATTCTTCGCGTTCTTTTGGGTCTGATAAATTAAATTTTCTGTCTAACCCCTCAACCTTAGTTTTTAAAATAGGAAAATCCATAACAGCGAGAGCCCAGAACAATATCATTTCTACTGCGATTTGAAAATTGCGGTTGCGAATTGTTCAGAACTCGTCAATGTATATTACCATATACACTTCCTCGCTCTTCGCAATTCTCACTCAAAATTTTCAAATCTCGCTACGAAAGCATATTGTTCTACTCTCTCAATTTATTATTTGTTATTTATTATTTAATTAATTTTAAAGTTTTTTCCGTCAAAAATGATTTTGATGTCGCCATCTAAATCTGTTCTTAATGTTGTTATATCAAATTCTTTTAAAGTTGACAATGTTTTCCAATGTTAATACTTGTCTAAATTATTTTTATTTGATAAAATTAAATAAATTCAATAAAAAATATGACAAAAATAAAAAAAGATATTAATTTTTTTTTAAAACCAACCATCTTAAAAATTATCCTAAGTTTTGCGATATTTACTTCAGCTTTTACAATAATTTTCATTGGTGAAAAACTTATTGATTCTATCCGTATAGGATTCGAAATGGAATATATAATATGGCATGGCATAAAGGTAGTACTTTTATTCACATATCCTTTCCCCTTTTTTCTAATAATTAATTTGAGTTTAATGCCTCCGATAGACCCTCTACTTTATTTTATTGCTATAATGACTCTTTTGTCTTATTCGGCTTATTGTTATTTGTTAAGTTGTTTTATTTTGTTATTTATAAGCAAAATACGAAAATTTTGGCAAAGCATTTTTAAAAAATAAAATTTCAGCATCTTATTCTTATAATTTTTAATTTTAATAAAAAGGAATGCGAATAGCATTCCTTTATTGTTTCCTTCCTATTAAATCCACGGAAAACTGTCATCAAGACCTATGTTTACTGGATTAGCTCTGCCTCTAAGTGGAGGACAATATTTCCACAATCGACAATGAAACCAAATCTCGCTCTCCACTGAGTCCTCCCAATTTCCATCAATAGAGCGAGGAAATACTTCTCCTGTTTTCTGATAATATATTGTTACGGCATAAAGCGCTAAATTATAAGCTCCTTCCCATGTATAACCATAATCTATCCCTGCTGGTTCTTTCAATTTCAGACAAATTCCTGTTTTATCAGCATATGTTCCACTCGTGTCCACATAATTGTCCTCTATAGCTTGTAACCGCGGACTTAATCCGGCAGATGCTGGCATTACCATAGCGCTCATTGCCAACATCATTATTCCTACTATCGCTACCGCAAATATTTTCTTTCCATTCATTTTTTCTTTTTTCACCTCCTATTTGCGGAATCTTTTCAACAAATATCTTGTCTATTCAATTTATATTTTGTTTTTAAAGTTCCACAATCTCAAACCTATCATACCCCCCCCTAATTTATCAAATTAAGAATTATAAAAACTTTTTATTCAAATCTAAAACTGTTAATCATTTTTTCGTCGTAACATTGATATGGTGGCGATTCGGGATTAGTTTGAAAAGTGCACTCTGATCCAAGACTTACGGCCATAACCTTATTTTTTTTAGGAAAATATAAAAGCTTGTTCCGCCCTATCCAGCTTGCCTGACAAGATGTTGTTCCTAGAGTTGTATTCCCATCATCACTTTCTCCTACTACTGAAATATCATAAACTCCTTCTTGATAAGGATACATTCTCCAAAATTTTTTATCTCCAGCGCGACATCCTAGACCATAATTTTCCTTTATAAATTTATCTAATTGGTCTTCGTTTTGTATGTTTTTTATAATAATAACCCATCCAAAAAAAGGACCGAAAATGCGAGGCAATCCCTGCATCAATACTTCTTTTTCATATTTTTCTTTTAATGATTCCAAAGAACATGTAATTTTTTCGCATAGCCCAATATATTTATCTAATTCGTAATCCCGTTCAGCCTCATAATAATACTCTTGTGAGATATAAGCCACTTTATTTTCAATATCCTCAAAAACCATCATTGGAATTTCCATTATTTTTCTGGGATGACATCTATAATTACCGTGTGCTTTATCAGGAGTGTCCATTGAAAAACCCAAATTAGGACTAATATATTTAGTCCACACAACTTCTGGAAGAACATTTTCTGGCGATTCCTCTTTTGGTTTCTCTTTTTCTGTCGGCGATACGATAATTTCTTTTTTAGTCAAAAAATCACTGAAAATTATTCCAGCGATTAAAAAAACTAAAATTGCCACAATAAAAATAAACTTCCACTTGCCTTTTATTATCGTAAACTTATTTAAAAAATTATCCATTCTATTTTATTAAAAATTATTTAATTTTAAAGTTTCTTCCATCGGAAATGATTTTAATATCGCCATCTAAATCTGTTCTCAATATTGTTATATCAAATTCTTTTAAAGTTGACACTGTTTCTTCATAGGGGTGGCCGTACGAATTATTTTTTCCGCACTGAATCACGGCTATTGAAGGCGAAACATATTCAACAAATTCTTTAAGGGTAGATGTTTTGCTCCCATGGTGTCCCACTTTCAAAACATCAGAAGATAAATAAATTTCTGCATCTACAAGTTTTTGTTCAACTGATTTATAAGCGTCTCCTGTAAATAAAAATGAATTTTCATAAAAAACAAGGCGTGCGACAACAGAAGTATTATTTACATTTTTAATCATTTGTCCAGATAGATTTTCAAATGGATATAAAATATCAAAATAGCATTGCCCTGTATCCTCATCTGAACAAAAGATTTTTTTACCTGCTTGAGCAATTATTATCTCAGCGCCCTCCTCTTCAATTAAATCTTTCCATTCCTTATATTCATATGTTTCTCTCTCAACGCCTGTCCACAAAATCTGCTTTACTTCGTATTTTTTTAAAACCTCAATCAAGCCAGCGATATGATCGTGTTCTGGATGCGTTAAAATTATTAAATCTATTGTCCTGTCCCAATAAGGCATCTCCTTGCCTAATTTTTCCAAAATAGCAGAACCAGGGCCTCCGTCAATTAAAGCCTGATAACCTTGTGGGGTTTCAATAAAAATAGCATCCCCTTGTCCGACATCAAAAAAATTAACCTCAAGAAATTCGCGTTGACTCAAATCAAAAACAGCAATCCACACAAAAACATTCAAAACAGTCAAAACAATTAAAGACCCGTGTATTAAATTTTTAGCTCTTTTATACATTATTTCAGTATATCAAAAGCCACAAAAAACTTCAAAAAATTATTTTAAAAAATTTGACAAAAATAGAAAAAGAAGGTAAAATAAAAATAGGTGAAATGGAAATGGCAATAAACCATAGCTTGTTAGAAAAGATTATAAGGGCTTTAAAAGAATTGGGATTTAGAGAAAAAACAATAACAGTTAGCGGATACATAGTTTGGTCAATAATGACCGCTGATGGAAAAGGAGATAAAATCGTAATTAGTTTTAAACCAGAAGAAATTAGCAAATTCGGGCTATCAAAAATTATCGGTCCGGCAAGGGCAGTAAAAAAAGTAATTAGAAAAATAGAAGAAAAATAAGGTGCCCTGGTGCCTTTTTATTTTTTAAAAGATAATAAACAAAACACCCCCTAAACCATTGTAATGGCTTAGGGGGTGTTTTAAATATCTATAAACTTTAATCTTTCTTTGCGCCTAAAATTCTAAACATTTTAGTTCCACACACTGGGCATGTGCCCGTCATTGCTCTTCTCTTTACATCACCTTTTCCTTTCATTTCAACTTCTTTTGGATCTTTAATTTCTTGTTTTGCTTTACATTTTACGCAATATCCTGTTGTTGGTTCTGCCATAATATTATTAAATCAATGATGTATTGAAAGGTATAGAAACGCTCTCGCAATCATTGACTATTGATTTTAATTATTAATTATATTTTAAAATTAAATTGTTAATAACGTCTTAAGCTGTTGCCGACCATTATCCTTTGGAAAAGCAAATAATGAGTTTTCCACAGCTTTATTATATTTTAAGTTGATAAAAAGTCTGCGTCAAGCCCTAAAAACAAAATTGTCCAAAAAAATTATATTTTTTAGTCCAATCTAAGTAAATTTATTTTGACAATCATAACCCATTATTCTATTATAAATAAAATAATAAATAAATAATATATATAGTATGTCAAATCTTTTAATAAAAATTATTATTATTTTAGCTGTAATAATTACTGGAATTATTGGTTATAAATTTTTCTTTATTAAAGAAAAATCTCTCTACGATTTTGATACAGTTAAAATTGGAAATCTGTTTCAAGAAGTTTCTGCCACGGGAACCGTAGTCCCTGCTAAAAAAGTTGAATTGCAATTCAAAACAGCGGGAAAAATACAAAATATATTTGTTAAAATAGGAGACGAGATTATCGCTGGACAAACACTAATCAAGTTAGACGCTAGAAACCTACACATCCAAAAGCAACAAGCGGTTGCTTCTTTGGAATTAACGCAAGCAAAATTAAACCAACTTTTAGCTGGAGAAAGTCCAGAACAGATTGAAATTTTTCAAACAGCTGTAAATAATGCTGAAAAAACAGTTAAAAATGCCGATGTATCTTTGGCAAACGCAGTACAAAACTTTGAAGATGTTAAAGCTTTAGCAAAATCAAATTTAAATCAAAATTACGAGGACGCAATAAATAATCTAAACGATGCTGAACTTAAAAGCTATAATTGTTTTAACACAACAGACTTAATTCAACGCACATACTTCACTGCTAACAATCAAGAATGCATAACAGTAAAAGAAAACAAAAACAGAATGGAAGATAAGCTAAACGAAATACAATACATTCTTGTCGCAATTGAAAACGAATCAAATAAGGAAACTATTGATGCAAGTCTTGCGACAACAAGACAAAAGCTTACTGACATTAACGATGTCTTGGGGACAATTAGAGTAATAATGGAAAGTTTGACCTACCGCAATATAATTTCATCAACAAATAAAACAGCTGTTGATATTTGTAGAACGAACATCAATACAGCCATAACATCTATTATTAATTTTCAACAAACAATTTTTTTAACAAAACTAACCAATGACTCAAACATCAATACAGCTGAAACTCAAATAAATACAGCTGAAAGTGTTTTAGATTCAGCGCAAGGAGAAGTAGAGACAACGAAAAATCAATTATCATTAGCAAAAGCCGATCCAAGAATAACAGATATCGCCCTATATGAAATGCAAATAAAAGAAGCTGAAGCAAATTTAGCGCTGATTGAATCAAAAATAAACGATTCTATATTGAGGGCGCCAATTAACGGAATAATCATTGATGTAAAAAGCGAGATTGGAGAAATGATTGAGACAGGAACATATACAGTTGCTATGATGGGACAAAATGAATTTCAAATTGAAGCTGATATTTCCGAAGCAGATATTGGAAAACTTGATTTAGCTCAACCAGTAAAAATTACTTTGGACGCTTTTCCAGAACAAGAAATTTTAGGGAAAGTTTTAAAAATTGATCCAGCCGAGACGATCATACAAGGCGTTGTTTATTACAAGATAACTATTGAATCTGACAAATTCAATCAAAAAATGAAATCTGGAATGACAGCCAACATAACTGTTGTTACCGATTCAAGAGAAAATGTTTTAATTATTCCTCAACGAGCTATAAAACAAAGACAAGGCAAAAAAATAATTAGAATGGAGGAATATGACGGATATAAAGAAGTAGAAATAGAAATAGGGCTCAGAGGAAGCAATGGAATGATAGAAGTGCTTTCTGGTTTAAACCAAGGAGAACAAGTAATCACTTTTATAAAAAAAATATGAGAAAATTATTTGGAGAAAAATTCAAAATGAGAAGAGAAAAAACTGAATCCAAAGAAATAATACCAGAAACAAAAATTGAAGGGTTTGAAAAAATGGATTTTCGCGACGACGATGGCAAAGAAATAAAAATGGCTGAAGCCCTAAAAATGATGGCTGAAATAATTCCAGGAAATTTACATTGGCAAAATGTGAAAAAAATAGAATATATAGATGAAAAAAAAGAATTAGGAAAAGAATACGGAATTAAAAGTTTGTCTGTTGGTGACTATGAACCAAATGAAAAAATTATTAGATTTAACAAAACTAATGATGCAGGAAAGGAAACTATAGATTCTATACACTCTCTTTTCCATATTCTGTCGCATGAATGGGGACATAGCATAGATCCTAGCATAACCGAACAACAAGACATTTCAATGCAGGAAAAAATCAATATGATAGTAAAATTTAACAAAATTAGAAACAAAGAAAAAAACGCTTCATCTTATGTTGAAAAAATAAAAAACAAAGACCTGCAAGAAGAAGAACGAATTAAAAGAAGGGAAGATTTTGCTGAAAGCATTGCGTTCACATTGGAATGCCCATTACATATGAAAAAAACTATGCCAAAAAGATATGAATTTTGCATTGATTTAATAAAACAACGTTTCCCTGATTTTGATTTTGAAAAAAGCAATAAAGCGAAAACAAAATATATCAATTTTTTAAAAGGCTTAAATTTAAAATAATTTTATGAAAAGAGAAAAAGAATCAACAATTGACAAGATAGTATCAGAAAAAACTGAATCCAAAGAAATAATACCAGAAACAAAAATTGAAAAATTTGAAAAAATGGATTTTCGCGACGACGATGGCAAAGAAATAAAAATGACTGAAATTATAAAAATGGCATCTGAAATAATTCCAGAAAATTTACGTTGGCAAAATGTGAAAAAAATAGAATATACAGAAGAAAAAAAGGGGCTGGGAAACGAATACGGGATCAAGGGTTTATCAGCTGGTGGTTATCATCCGTATGAAAAAATTATTAGATTTACAAAAACTAACCACACAAAAGAAGAGATGATTGATAGATTCTTTCATATATTGGCGCACGAATGGGCCCACAGCATAGATCCCCATGTAGTTCAACAACGAAATATGTCATTACAGAAAAAAAGCGATGTTGCGTTGGAATTTGCGAGAATTAGAAACAAAGAAAAATGCCCTTTTTCCTATGTTAAAAAAATAAATAATGAAAATAAACAAATAGAAGAAGACATTAAAAAAGAGGAAGATTTTGCGGAAAGTATGGCATATACGCTTGAAAATCCGTTATTTATAAAATTGGTTGCGCCAAAAAGATACGAATTCTGCGTTAATTCTATAAAACAACGTTTCCCTGATTTTGATTTTGAAAAAAGCGACCAAAAAAGAGGCGAATATCTAAATTTTTTATATAACTTAAACATAAAAGCATAATCATTAATATAGCAATTATTTAAAAATAATTCAAAACAAAACTATGGAAAAAAAATTTATTTTGAAAAATAGAAACAACGAAGAAATCGGAGAAGTTATTTTCTCTGAAAATAATTTTCAAGTAAATGTTGAATCTGAAGAAAAACAAATAGAACTTGAAGCATTATTGAATTTTTTTGTTGAACAAGGAATTTCTGATTTAGGAGAGATTATATTAGAAAATCCAATTAAATTAGACGATCCCCTATTTTTTGATGAAATTAAAAATCAATTAGCGCGAAAAGGATACATTCTAATAGAAAAAGAACAATAAACCCTTAGAAACGGCTATTCTCAAATAAACCAAGGCAACGATTAGAATTTTTTATTTTATATATGATGATTGAAGCTCATAATCTAAAAAAGGAATACAAAATGGATGGCGTTAAAACTATTGCCCTAAACAGGGTTAGTTTTGGCATAAAAGAAGGAGAATTCGTGACAATAATGGGACCTTCTGGTTCTGGAAAATCAACCCTAATGCATATTATGGGATTTTTAGATAGACCAAGTTCTGGAACCTATAAATTTAGGGATAAAAATATGAGTGATTTGTCTAACGACGAATTAGCCCGTTTGAGAAATAAAAAAATGGGATTTGTATTTCAAACTTTTAATCTTTTAGCACGCACAACTGTTTTAGAAAATGTAAAATTGCCATTAATTTACTCTGGAATCTCAATGCAAAAAGAAAAAGAAATGGCGTTAAAAGCATTGGAATCGGTTGGGCTTTCGCACAGATTAGAACATTTGCCAAATCAGCTTTCGGGTGGCGAACAACAAAGAGTAGCTATTGCGCGAGCAATAGTAAATCATCCATCAATAATCTTTGCAGATGAGCCAACTGGAAACTTAGATAGCAAATCAGGACAACAAATAATGGGCGTCCTACAAAACCTTAACGACCAAGGTCATACCATAATTTTAGTAACACACGAAAAATACACTTCAGAAATGGCGAAAAGAATCATCTACTTGCAAGATGGCAAAATAACAAGCGATGAAAAAGTTGCTCACAGAAGATTCGCCACAGATGGTTTTACAAAATAAATGAAATTTCTTAACTCTCTACAAACAGCCATCAATGGTTTAAAAGCAAACAAGACTCGTTCAGCATTAACAATGCTCGGAATTATTATTGGCATTGCTTCAGTAATCATAATGATGTCTTTAGGACAAGGAGCGCAAAATTTAATTATTGGACAAATCATTTCAACTGGATCTAACACTATTTTTATTGAACCTGGTTCTCTTGATAAAACAAAAAGTAGAGGAATGATGGATATGATGGAAAAATTTGAGATTCAAACGCTTAAAATTAAAGATGCGGAAGCCATACAAAAAGATCCAAATGTAGAGATAGCGGCTCCGCTTACTTTTGGTGTTAGCCGAGTTGTTTATCAAAGTATTGATAAAAGAATCACTTATATGGGCGTTACACCCAACGCTTTAGAAATTAACAACACATATTCTGTTTCAGGCAGACTACTTACGGACACGGATGTTAAAATAACTGCTCGCGTTGCTGTTTTAGGACATAAGGTTAAGCAAGATTTATTTGGAGACGAAGATCCTTTGGGCAAAACAATCCGCATTAAAAAAATTAATTTTAAAATAATCGGCGTAGCTCAAGAACAAGGAACCCAAATGTTTCAAAATTTAGATGAAAATATTTATATACCAATCACCACAGCGCAAAAACTTTTACTCGGCATTAGTCATGTGCGATGGATTACAGCCAAAGCAATAAACGAAGAAAAAGTAGATGAAGCAGTAGAAGGTATTCGCTTAATTTTACGCGAAACACATAATATATATAATCCCGAAGGCAATCTTGGAAAAGACGATTTCAAAGTAATGAGTCAAAAAGAAACCGCTGAGATGCTCACTATTATCACGAATGTTTTGACGATTTTTCTCTCCTCTGTGGCAGCAATTGCGCTACTTGTTGGTGGAATTGGTATAATGAATATTATGCTTGTTTCTGTCACCGAAAGAACGAGGGAAATCGGCCTAAGAAAAGCCGTGGGCGCAAGAAAAAAAGATATTTTAGAACAATTTTTAATTGAAGCCGTGATTTTAACTGTTATGGGCGGACTAATCGGAACAATCGTTGGTATTATTGGTTCTTATCTCGGCTGTTTGATTATAAAGAGCGTTGGAATAGATTGGGTTTTCTTTATTTCCTTGCCATCTATTGCTTTAGCTTTTGGGGTAGCCGCGATAACTGGTTTAATTTTTGGCATTGTTCCAGCGCGTAAAGCAGCCAATCTTTCCCCCATTGAAGCTCTACGCTACGAATAATAATTTAAAATCTAAAATTTATAATCTAGAACTCATAACTTAAAAATTAGAATCAAAAACACGGACGCCTTGTGTCCGTGTTTTAAGTTATGAATTGTAAATTTCAGGGTTGATTTTTTTATATAAAGAAGTATACTTTATTAGAGAGAATAAAGGACATTAACAATCAAAAAATGATGAAATGGGAGAAAATAGGATAAAAAGAGGAGAAAAAAATGGGAAAAGAACGATATTTTAAGGCCATAATTTTTGATATGGATGGAGTTTTAGCTGAATCACCATCAAGCTGGTACGCAATGCAAAGCCACTTTGGAGTTGAAGATAATGTTGAAGATATTGAGGCTTATTTTAAAAATGAAATAAGTGATAACGAATTTATAAAAAAAACCATCAAAAAATGGCCACCGAATCTACATATTTCTGACATAGAAAAAATCCTTTCAAAATGTAAAATAATGAAAAACGCTAAAAAGACGATCAAAGAGCTAAAAAAAAGAGGGTTTAAAATAGGAATAGTAACCTGCGGAATAGATGTCTTGGCTAACCGAATTGCAAAACATTGTGGAATAAATCCAGAATATATTCTATCTGAAGGACTTGAAACAGATAAAAACGGCTACCTAACTGGCAATGGAATTTGCAACTCTGAACTTAAGAAAAAAGGAGAATCGTTCATTAAAATAAGCAAAAAAATGAATATTCCACCAAAGAGAATTATTGCTGTTGGAGATACTAAATATGATATTCCAATGCTTAAAGAATCTGGCTTAAAAATTGCATTTGATCCAAAAGACGACGAAATCAAAAAAATAGCAGATATAGTGATAAAAGGTAGGGATTTTAGTAAAATTTTAAACTATATCTATCCAGATGAACATAAAACAAATTTTATGACAAAATTTTTTGATTATTTATTGGGAACAAACGACCCTACGCTCGAAGAAATAATCGCTTTGTATGGAGAAAAAGAAAAATGAAACTTCTTGAATGTGAAGCAAAAGAAATTTTTGAAAAATATGGAATTCTGGTTCCTCTTGGAAAAATTGCGACAACGGCCACCGATGCATATTCAATAGCTTGTGAAATGGCGTCGTCGGTAATGCTTAAAGCTCAAATCCCCTATGGTGGAAGAGGCAAAGCAGGAGGAATAAAAGAAGCGAATGCCTCTCAAGCATACGAAATAGCTAAAAACTTGTTTGAAAAACGACTGATAACAAAACAAACACCGACCAAAGGCATACTTGTTAAAAAAATTCTTGTGCAAAAAAAGGTAGAGATTTTAAAAGAATTCTACTTAAGCATTGTGCTTGATCGCGAAAAAGAATGTCCAGTGATTATCGCCTCTCAATTTGGCGGAGTAGATATTGAAGAAGTTCCAGAAAAAGAAATATTCAAAGAATACATTGACCCATTAATCGGACTTCAAAAATGGCAAGCTCGCAAAATAGCTTTTGACTTATGCGCAAAAAATCCTCAAATGTCTATTGCGTTAACGATGGATATTGTTTCAAAATTATGGAAAATTTTTGAAAAAGAAGATTGTTCAATGGTTGAAATTAATCCATTAATTTTGGCAACAGACGAGAAAATGCTTGCTTTGGACGCTAAAATGGTTATTGACGACAACGCGTTGTTTAGACATCCAGAAACATCTAATTTGAAACTGAATTCAATAGATGATTCCGAAGAAACAAGAATCAAAGAAATGGGAATAAATTACGTAAAGCTTGATGGAAACATAGGATGCATAGTAAACGGAGCAGGATTAGCAATGGCGACAATGGATGCGATTAAATTCTTTGATGGCGAACCAGCAAACTTCCTTGATATTGGCGGAGGAGCTAATCCAGAAAAAATAAAAAATGCTTTCAAAATTCTTTTTGCGGACAAATCAATTAATGTAATATTTGTTAATATTTTCGGAGGAATTTTCCGTTGTGATTTTTTGGCAGAAGGTCTTTCTATGGCATTGGAAGAACAAAATTTAAATATCTCGTTAGTCTTGCGAATGGAAGGAAATAAAGCAGATGAAGGATCAAAAATACTAAACCAAAAAAATATCAAATTTATTCCCATCAACGGACTATCTGAAGGAGCACTAAAAGCAGTTAAATTAAGCAGGGAGGATAAAAAATGAGCATATTAACCAATAAAAATACGCGATTGATTGTTCAAGGTATTACTGGAAAACAAGGATCTTTTCATGCTGAGCTTTGCGAAAAATACGGAACCAATATCGTTGCAGGCATAAGCCCTGGGAAAGAAGGAACGTTTTTTAAAAACATTCCAATTTACAACACAGTTAAAAGGGCTGTTAAAGAAAAAAAGGCGAATGCATCAATCATTCTTGTTCCAGCCCCTTATGCTATTGATGCGATAATGGAAGCAATAGATGCTGGATTAGACTTTGTTGTCTGTATTACGGAAGGCATCCCAATTCAAGACACAATGAGAATAAAAGCTTACCTTAAAAACAAAAAGACAAAACTCATTGGGCCAAACTCACCAGGATTAATATCTCCAGGCGATAAAGCAAAAATAGGTATTATGCCTGCTCACATTTACAGAAACGGCAATATAGGCGTTATTTCCAGAAGTGGAACTCTTACTTACGAAGTTGTAGCCGAGCTATCAAAAAATGGATTTGGACAATCAACTTGCATTGGAATTGGCGGAGACCCAATTATCGGAACAAATTTTATTGACTGTCTTCAAATGTTTGAAAAAGACAAAGAAACCTCAACAATTGTAATGATAGGAGAAATCGGAGGAAACGCCGAAGAAAAAGCAGCCGAATACATAAAAAAGCACATAACGAAGCCTGTCATTGCCTATATTTGCGGATTAACAGCTCCCCCAGAAAAACAAATGGGACACGCTGGAGCAATTATTTCAAAAGGTAAGGGAACTGCGGAAGAAAAAATCAAAAAATTAAAGAATGCTGGCATAGAAGTGGCGAATACGATTGAAGAAATTAGCGCTAAAATAAAAACATAGTAAAAACAAAAAGACCAATAACGGTCTTTTTTTAACGCAAAAAATAAATTATACTCACGCCCAACTTATAATAAAAAGACTTGCTAAAATTATTTTTATCTGTTATTGTAGAATTATAAAAAAAATATTAAATAAACACTTATGGCAGTTCCGAAACAAAGGCACACAAAATCAAGAAGAAACAATAGGCGATTAAATCTCTTTATTAAATCGCCGGCTTTAAGCATCTGCACCAGATGTAAAAGCGCAACACAACCCCACGCTGTTTGTGGAAATTGCGGATATTACAAAGGGGTGGAAGTTATTGATCTTATGAAGAAATTAACGAAAAAAGAGGCGAAGGAAAAACAGAAAAAAATTATGGAAGAAAAGGATAAAAAGACTAAACCAATGACAATGGAAGGACTATCCAAAAAAAATTAGTAAATTTATATCAAAATCGCTGAACAACAAATTTAATTATAAATTATGGGTTCAAGACATTTATCGCGATCTATCGCAATGCAATCTCTTTATGAATGGGATTTTTACGGAAAAAGACCAGAAGACCTGGAAAAAATTGTTGAAAAGAACATAAAGGAATTTGGAGCTGGAATGGAAAAAATAGAATTTGTTTGGCAAATTATCAAGGGAGTTATAGAACATATGGCTCAAATTGATAAAATTATTGAAAAATCAGCGCCAGAATGGCCAATTGACCAAATTACGATTATAGACAGAAATGTTTTAAGAATTG
The DNA here is from genome assembly GCA_030596105.1 of bacterium. Taxonomy (GTDB): domain Bacteria; phylum Patescibacteriota; class Minisyncoccia; order Minisyncoccales; family DAOVPY01; genus JAUVKU01. The sequence goes on along the minus strand of JAUVKU010000008.1, from coordinate 5,112 downwards.
GTCTTTATGAGCTTATATACGAAAACAAGGAAGAAGTTCCCCCAAAAGTTGCCATTAACGAAGCGATTGAATTAGCTAAAACATTTGGCGGTGATTCATCTGGAAAGTTTATTAATGGCGTGTTGGGAACAATATACAAAACTATAGACATAAAAGAAGAAGGAGAAGTTAAATAAGAAAAGAAAAACGCAAAAAAGAAAAAAACGCAAAAAAGCGGAACAAAAGACAAAGAAAAAAAATAAGATTGTAGTATATGAAAGACTTTTCAATTTTAGAAAAAAAAATAAATATAGAATTTCAAGACAAAAACTTATTAACTCAAGCATTTGTACACAGATCTTATCTAAATGAAAATCCAAATTTTAAACTTTTTCACAACGAAAGATTAGAATTTCTAGGAGACGCTGTTTTAGAATTAATTGTCACGGAATATCTTTACAAAACATACCCTGAAAAATTAGAAGGAGAACTGACAAATTGGCGCGCAGCTTTAGTAAACGCTAGAATGCTTGCTATCGTGGCAAAAAAAATTAAGCTAAACGACTTTCTTTTACTCTCACACGGAGAAGCCAAAGAAAAAGAAAAAGGAAAAGCAAGACAGTATATTTTAGCTGACGCATTTGAAGCTTTAATCGGTTCAATTTATCTTGATCAAGGATATGAAATTACCAAAGAATTTATTGAAAAATATTTAATAACAGAATTGCCTTTAATTATAAAAGAAGAACTTTTCAAAGACGCAAAAAGTCGTCTTCAAGAAAAAGCTCAAGAAAAAGAAGACACAACACCAACCTATAAAGTATTAACGGAATCGGGTCCCGACCACGCTAAATGCTTTGTTATCGGAGTTTTCTTTGAAACAAAAATAATAGCAAAGGGCGAAGGACTGTCAAAACAAGAAGCAGAAGAAAACGCAGCTCAAAATGCCTTAGAAATAAAAGGTTGGCTAAATTCCAAATTTTAAATTATTAATTATCAATCAAAATCAAATATGTTAGTTATCCGTTTTTTAAGAACTGGCAAGAAAAAACAAGCTTTTTATAAAATTGTCGTAACAGACAAAAGAAATTCTCCTGTTGGAGGCCGCTTTAAAGAAAAACTTGGTTTTTTAAATCCAATAACAAAAGAAAAAAGCATAAACAAAGAAAGAGTTTTATACTGGTTGGGTCAAGGTGCTCAAACATCAGACACTGTCCACAACCTATTGGTTAAAGAGGAAATTATCAAAGCAAAAAAGAGGGCTGTTCAGAAAAAATCAAAAAAGAAAGAAGACGCAAAACCCGTTGAGGCTCCAAAAGCTGAAGTAAAACCTGTTGAAGAAAAAAAGGAGGAACCAAAAAAGGAGGAAACAAAACCAGAAGAAAAAAAGAAAGAAGACGCAAAACCCGCTGAAACAGAAAAAAATAAATAATTCTGCCATATTGCAATATGCACTCTCAGGAATAAACTTCTGCGAGTGTTGAATTTATTGTTTAATAAACAAGTCCATCTAACGCTTTTTTATAAGTTTTGTATAATATATTATGCCAATTATGCCAAAAATTAAGCAAAAAATAAAGCAAACAAAACAAATTAAAAAATTGTGGAAACCCAAAAAAGCAAAAGCTAAAAAAATCGTTAAAAAGGTTCCAAAAAAAACAAAAGCAACCACTAAAAAAACTCCGCCGCAAAGAACTTCCAGATTACCAAGAAGAAAAGATCCCAGAAAATTGCCAGCAAAACGAAAATTGCAAGGTAGCCCTTCTAAAATTTTTCCTTTAGAAAAAATTGAATTATTGTTAAAAAAAGGAAGGCAACGAGGATTTGTTACAATTTCAGAAATTTTATACTTTTTCCCAAATGTAGAAAAAGATATTGATGGATTAGAAGACCTTTATAAAAATTTGAAAGCGGAAGAAATTGAAATAAAAGAAAAGAGGGAATTTTTGCCAACACCAAAACCAGAGAAAGAAGGAAAAGAAGGAAAAGAAGGAAAAGAAGAAAAAGAAGAAAAAAAAGGAAAGAAAGAAAAAACAAAAACAAAAGCAAAGCCAAAGCCAAAAATCACAAAAAGAAAAGAGCCCACTGTATTAGACCCGGTTCAAATATACCTGAAAGAAATTGGAAAAGTTCCGTTTTTAACAGTTAAAGAAGAACGAGAGTTAGCACAAGAAGTAGAAAAAGGAAATAATGAAGCAAGAAAAAGAATGGCACGCGCTAATTTAAGATTAGTGGTGTCAATTGCTAAAAAATACATTGGAAGATCTCCAAATTTGACGCTTCTTGATTTAATTCAAGAAGGAAATATTGGACTTTTTAGGGCGGTAGAAAAATTTGATTGGAGAAGGGGCTATAAATTTTCTACATATGCAACATGGTGGATAAGACAAGCTGTAACAAGAGCATTGGCTGACCAAGCAAGGATTATTAGAATTCCGGTTCATATGATTGAAACCATTACTAAATTTACCCAGACAAAAAGATCTCTTTTGCAAAGCTTAGGAAGAGATCCCCTGCCAGAAGAAATTTCAACTGAAATGGGAATTCCAATACAAAAAGTTCACTACATTATACGCATATCACAAGAAACAGTATCATTAGAAACCCCTGTTGGCGGAGAAAACGAAACCAGCGTTTTATCGGAATTCATTAAAGACGAAAAAATAATATCCCCCTCTACCGAAGCCGCCAGAAATTTACTGAAAGAAAGACTGCAAGAAATTTTAGTTGACCTCACCCCAAGAGAACAAAAAATTTTAGAAATGAGATTTGGATTAGAAGACGGAATAACACACACATTAGAAGAAGTAGGACAAAGATTTAAAGTAACGAGAGAAAGAATTAGACAAATTGAAGCAAAATCAATGGAAAAAATCCGAGCCCACAAAAACCTCCAAAAGTTAGAAGGCTACAACTAATAATCAAAAAACAACAATCCCCCACAGCTATTGGAAAATTCCAAATTTTTGCTATTATAAAATTACAAAAAAGAATAAAAATTAACGATTAAACAACATTCCGCGGTGGCTCAATGGTAGAGCGAGTCCCTGTTAAGGACCAGGTTGTAGGTTCGAGTCCTACCCGCGGAGCAGTGTAGAACACTTGTTCGCTTGAAGCACCGTATCAAACGGTGTTTTTAGTTCAAATGAAAGCTTTTTACCCTGTAATTTAAGGTTCTGAAGTAGAAAATTCAACAATTGCCGTTTTTCGACCACTTCAGAATTTTTAAAGATTTGTTCAGCCTTTTTGGCAAGGTTTAATACCGTATTTGCGGTTAAATAGAACTTTTCATCGGCTTGATCGTATCTTTGCATTTCTTCGTTTATTTCTGCTTGTCTTTCTTTATATTCTTTTAGCTTTTTATTAAACATCTCCTTAGTAATACTCTTGTCATCTATCATTAAATCAAACATCCTGCTTATTCTATTTTCGATTTGATCATATTCTTTTCTCAATACCGCTAATGATTGCTTGTGAAAGCAATTTTTTGCTTCGTGCGTCTTTTTTAAATTCTCTGTGATTATTTGTATTTTTTCCTTTGGTAATTGAATATTTTTCAAAACCTCATAAATCGGCTTCATTAAATCTTCTTCTCTGATATAGGTTCTTTTTTTATGATAACCTTTGTAGTTAGTGCAACTGTAATAAACATGTCCCCTTGCGGTTTCTGGCGTGATCGTGCAACCGCAATCGGCACACTTCATCATTCCTCGCAATATAAACGGCTTAGAAGCCCATTTAAATGGTTTCTTGTGGTATCCAAACATAACCTCTTGGCATTTATCAAATAACGCCTTGTTAATCAATGGCTGATATTTATGACTGTGCAATCCTTTGAATATTCCTTTTTTAATTCTCATCATTCCGTAATAAAAAGGATTTTTTAATATATGTTCAATCATGCTAATGCTTACAGGATTATTCCCGAGAGTGCCCCTTAATCCCAATTTTTCCATTTCTTCCTTAATCTGCCTCATTGAATAATTTCCAGATGCATACATCTCAAATATTTTGCGCATGTAATGACTTCTTGCTGGATCAAGAACTATATCCTTATTTCCATTTTCATCTTTTTCATTCTTATAACCTATAGGGGCTTTGCCAATCCATTCCCCCTTTTTGATTTTGTTTTCGTAAGCCCGTTTAACATTATCGCTAATTGCGTCAGAATAATATTTCGCTAAACCCAAATTCATATTGAAATGAAATTTTTCTGTTGCTGATATATTAGGTGTGATAATAAGATTATCCGAAGCAAAATGAAGCTCTATCTTATCTTCCATTGCTAAATCATATAAAGAGGATACTCGCTTGTCAAAGACATTACGAGAAAATCTATCTACTTTATCAAAGCACACAACCGTTTTTTCTTTAGTAGATTTTAAGTATTCTAAGGCTTTATCAAAATCGTCTCGTTTTGTTTTATAAGCGCTTTCATCAAAACTAAATATCTTTGCTATTACAAAACCTTTCTGCCCACAGTATTTTTTCAGTCGCTCAACTTGAGCTGGCAACGAATTGCCAGCTTCTCTCTGCTCTTCAGTTGAAACTCTTGCGAATATTATTGCTTTCATATTATTCCTTATCACTAAAAAATTTATTTATATCAATATCTTCATTTCCCTGTTCGACTAACTCAAATCCAAAATTTTTATTAAGCTTAAACTTAATTAATTTGGCTGTTATGCTCTCAACTTTCTTGCTATTTATTTTATCAAAAACCTCCTTTTTATATTTTGTATCTGGGTTGTCAATTAAATGTTCTCCTTTACTTTCTATAACATACACCAATTCCAACTCATTTTTTTTATTCTTTTTAGCTACAACAAAATCTGGCTTAATCCTGCCTTTTTTCCAACCTTTAACCGCATACCATTGTTTGCCTCCCGATGGATTACGAACCCACCAGACAATATTCTCTTTTTTATCCAAAATATTAGCGACTTTCTTTTCAAGCGAATTCATAGACAAGACATCTGACTTATCAAATAAATTACGCTTAAAAGTTTCTATTCCTTCTGGATACACCTCATTTTCTTCTGGCAACTTATATCCAATATCGTGACTATCCGAAACACCCAATGCGACCTCGCTTCTTTTTATAAGTTCCAAAAATATTTTTTTCTCTTGCTC
>JAUVKU010000015.1 GCA_030596105.1 bacterium | reverse complement strand
ATAATATAAATTTTTTTAATAAACAAATTCAAAAAATTTTTTTTGTTGTTTGGGGGGGGGGCCCCCAATGATTTTTACTAAAAATTTTGTTTACCGAACGATAAAATTTAAAATTATTTTAATCTAATTAACGCTACTTCGGGCAAGGCGTTTAGCCTTATTGGCAAAGCGGTTGTTCCTATCCCCCTATTAACATACATATAAGTATTATCTTGTTTAAATATGCCTCTTTTATATTGCTTGTCATAGTTCAACGGCAAAAAATAATTTCTTAAAAATGGGATATTCATCTGGCAACCGTGCGTATGCCCAACCAAAACAACATCTATATTTTTATCTTTAACTTTCCTGAAAATTTCTGGCGAATGGGCAAGCAATATCTTAAAAAAATTGCCATCAACTTGCTCCATTGCCTTTTCCAAATCATCATATCCTAAATGCGGATCGTCAACGCCTATCAAATAAATTGGCTTTTGATTATGCTCTATTATTATTGATTCATTGTAAAGAATTTCAATTCCAGATTCCTCTAAAACTTTTGGTAATTTATGAAATTTTACATTTCTATGGTCATGGTTGCCTAAAACCCCAAAAACCTTACCTTCTCTATTCTTGCAAATCTCTTTCCAAAATTCTTGGCAAGATTCTAAATCTTTTGTTGACCAATCAACAATATCTCCAGTAATAAAAATAAAATCGGGATTTAATTTGTCTAAAATTTTTAAAACCTTTCTTTCTCTACCATCAAATCCTCTTGAATGAAAATCCGTAAGATGAACTATTGTTGCGTCTTCCCATTCAACGGGTAAATCCTCAACATCTAAAACAGGTTCTTCAATCACAACAATGTTTGGTTCAATTAGAACGCTCCAACTTACTAAAAAAATTATTGAAAATAAAACTATAAAAAATATTTTTTTAAACATACTGTGAATATGGTAAAGTTCGGCAAACAAAATTTTAACGAGAATGTGGAACAATATGCTTTCATAACGAGATTTAAAAATTTTGTTTGCCGAACGATAGAGCTTGCTTTAAAATAATGTTTTTTGCTTAATGTCTTTTTTCTTATTTTCTTTTGAAAAAATTTTAATTTTACCAAATACACCGTCATATCCAGGTTCAATTTTAATTTTCCCTTCTCTTGCCATTACAATCCCTTTAGCAATCTCTTTAGAAACAGCTGTTTCTAAATCAGATTGCGATGCGTCTAATAAAATCTTAAATTCGCTTCCAATTTTTTCAATCAACCTGTTGTATTCTATAGCAACTGTTTTTGTTCCAACGCCTTTGCCAACAGCCTCAGCAATTATCTCTACTAACGGAATTAAACTTTTAAATGGGACTGCTCCTTTTAATCTAAATCCTTCTGGCTTGTCTGCTAATTCTTCTATTCTACTCAACACTCCAACAGTCAACGGTCTTCCACAATTTGGACACAAACCATTATATTTTTTTGTTTCTTTCGGAGACAAGCTAATCTCGCAATTACGATGACCATCGTGATGATATTTTCCTTCTTCAGGATAAAATTCAATCGTATAAGAAAATTTCAAAGGAGATACTCCGCCTTTTATAGCATTTATTATGGCATCATAGCTTAATTTACTTCCTTCAAAAACATTTGCTTCCCTACCAAGCTTTGCTGGGCTATGCGCATCTCCATTGCTAAGCAATGTTATGTTCCTAACATCTGGTATTCGCCAAAGCATAGCAGGATCAGCTGAAAGGCCTGTTTCCAACGCAAAAATATATTTTGAATAATCTTCAAAGCATTCTTCAATAGAATCAAATCCAGACTTTGAACCAAACAACCCAAACCATGGAGTCATACAATGCGCAGGAATAATCATACAATCTTTTGAAATATTTAAAACAATTTCTGCTAATTTTTTTGCGTCTAATCCCAAAATTGGTCTACCGTCCGCTTTCAAATTCCCTATCTTATCTAACTCTTTATTAATTTTCTCAACTATATCCAAAGAAGGGGCAAAAACTACAATATGAAGTTTGCGAACTTTTCCACCCTTAGAATAAATGCAACTAATTTCAGAAGTTAACATAAAACGAGTTCCAAAATCAGATTTCTTTAGTTTAAATAGTCCCTGCTCCGCTGACTCTAATTTTTGTTTTAATTCCTTAAACCATTCTGGATGCGTAAAATCCCCTGTGCCAAGAACATCTATTCCTTTTATTTTCGCTCCATTATCCATCCCCTCTAAATTCATTTGAGGAGAAGTTGCCCGCGAATATTTTGAATGAATATGCAAATCACAAACAAACTTCATATATGTTAATTATTTTTAAAATTTTAATAAGAAAAACAACATTGTTCTACGCTCTCAATAGCTTAGATCCAACACCCGCAATTTGAGCGCCACCGAAAATAAGGATGCCTGATAATATTGACCAAGCAGTCAAATTAAGCATAGACGCCATAAAATTAGGAGGAAACATTGACTGCAACTGCTTTCCCATTTCCTCTTTCATTATTTGTTCCATTTGCCCTTGAATATCTAACAAAGAAACTGTTTGTTTCTCGTCTAAGCCCGTTACTTGCTGTTCTAAAGGAAAAATCTCCGGAGCCAAATTTACTCCCGTAAAAATATTAAAAGACGAATAAAGACTAAAAAGTATGATCCCTACTCCTAAGAACACTAGAACAAAACCAAAAATTTTTACGTTTTTCATATATTTATTATAAATAATTATGATAAATTTATCTTAAGATAAAATAAAATATCTCAAAGGCGATGCCGAGAATAAAGAAAATGGGCAAACAATAAACCAATGGATTGATTTTTTTAATCTTTTTTCTTTTTAAAAACTCCCTATAAATAAACACGATAAATATACCGTCAATTCCGAGAGCTATAGCTCCTGTTAACCCAATTATATCAATAAACTCCCTAAACCCCAACAAAAAAAAGAGAAAAGGCAAAAAACAAGCAATAAACCATGAGATATGCTTTGGAATATTTAAATCATACCAAAAAACTTTTTTCAATGTTAGCCCTAAGGTGAGAAAAGAAGTAAAACAAGTAATAATTCCGAAAATAAAACCGAGACCAGCAATATTATCGCCCAATATATTAGCAAAGCCATACATCGCTTCTTTTGAAACTAATGAACCACAAGAGCCAAGAATAATAAAAATAAAAAAAAGATAAGAAACGGTTGCGAGTAAAATTCCGCTCACTATAACTTTTCTAAGTTCTCTTTCTTGATTATAGTTGGCTAACATTTCTTTTATTTCAGGCAATATCGCCAAGCCACCCAATGAAAAAAATACAACCCCATAAGGGAAAAATAGATATTCTAAATCTATTGTTTGCAAATATTCAAAATTTATAAAAGGGAGCGCTTTCATAAAAAACACCCCTAAAATGACAAAAAATGCAATCAAAAGAGATAATTCAATTCCCGAAATATTTTTAATCCCCCTGAAAATAAAAATGCTTCCTATTAGAAAAAACAATGAAGTGTAAAGCGTTGCATTGCCACCAAAAATAGGCGACAAAAGAAAATTTAAAAATTCCCCGCCAACAATCAAATAGGCCAACAAGGCGCCTATCAATCCAAAACTAAAAACTAAAAGACTAAATTTCTTCCAATTAGAACCCAAATACTCTCCAACATAACCAGGCATCCTATGAAGTTTTTCTGTTCCCAAAATAACCCTGCTAAAAAGGAAATGCATAGAAATAACAACTATTGACATAAAAACAAAATAAAAAACTATTGGAATAAATCCAATTTTTGAAGCAACATAAGGAAGACCAAAAATTCCAACACCAATAATTGTTCCTAAGAAAACAGCTAAAGCTTTAATGGATTTAAACATTGGAAAATAATTATTATTGTTTTTTATTATTTGCTTTTTTTATGTTTTTTAATCAATTCTATGACATCTTGAACTAATTTTTTAGGATCTTTCCCAAATATAATTCTTTTTGGTCCACGATACCCACCCCTAAGAATAATCCTTATCAAATCAGCAGTGCCTCCGCTTCCTTCTAACACTCCAATCGGTTTTTGATCTTCAAAAGCAACAGTAAACTCATTCAATGTTCCTATCCTTCCGCAAACAACAATCACAGCATCTGACGCCCTTGTCATCAACAAATTCCTGCCCGCATAATCAAATCCCGTATAAACAATTAAATCAAAAACATCAGTCGGGAGCCGATAACTTTTTATATGTTGTTTCTCTGTTGAAGCCGGAGAATATCCAATACTAATCCCTCCAGCGCGCTTTGCTGCTTGCGCAGAATAATATGGAGCGCCAGTGGTCGCTCCAGTAACCAAAACGCAACCCTGTATAACAATTTCTTTGCCTATATCTTCAGCTAATTGTTTAATATTCCTTACACAAGGCCTTGCATCAGCAGACCCACTCACTGCAATTTTATATTTATTTTTCATATAATAAAACTATTAAATAATAATGTATCTACATATATTTTAACAAATAGAGCAATGAAGGTAAAGAAAAATTCTACTTAATAAAAAAACAAATAGACAGATTTTTCACCTGTCTATTCGCTAAATGAGAAGTATAATTTAACAGCTTTAATAAACTCTTAAGACGATTGGATATTAACCGCGCGCTTTTATCTCTACTGCTAAACATTTTATCCTTTCAGCCTCTCAATTTTAATTTTAAAACCATACAAATATCTTGTCAAATCTATATTTCAAAATTGTGCTCTCGGGAGGAATTGAACCTCCACTTGAAGCTTCGGAAGCTCCTGCTCTATCCGTTAAACTACGAGAGCATAAAAACAATTATTGCTTTTCAACAACTATATAAATATCAGAAAAATTTCGTTCTCTTGAAGTTGTCCAAATTTTCTTAATTTTAAAACCATTTTCTTTCACTAATTTTCTTAACTCATTTTTAGTAAAAAAATGATAATAACGAGATGCCTGTTTCCCCCATGGAATCATAGCGTCGCCAAAATCTAATTTAGACATTCCTACAATTTTCAAAAGTGAATTTTTAAACACCCTAAATAAATTTGTCTTATCTTTACACCCTTGCGCGTTCCAAACAGTTAAAATTAAAATTCCTTTTGGTTTTAAAACCCTTTTGACTTCTTGTAAAAATTGTGCGCGAAATTCTTTTGATGGAAAATGATGAAAAACCCGAATACTAAAAACTTTGTCAAAATACTGATTTGGAAAAGGAAGATTTAATGCGTCAGCTGTTTGAAATTTTAATTTCGGATATTTTTGTTTTGCTATTTCTATCAATTTTTCTGAAGCATCAACACCAATATAGTCAACATCTATATTTTTAAATATCTCAAACAATCTGCCATTTCCACATCCCAAATCTAAAATTTTTTTGCCTGGAAGAACATACTCAGACAATTCTTTAATATCCCAAAAAAACCCGCGAGTTCTTGCGTAATCTTGAGCAATTAAATCATAATCTTTTGTTGTTTTTTCTAATAAATATTTAGCAAATTCTTTTTTCATAAAATTATAAAATTAGACCTGTTGCTTAATAAGCGATGTTGTGAAATTTTCAGATTTTGAGATGAAAATTATGAAGAATGAGGAGGTTATGCCTTAGCATAGCTGACGATTTCTGAATGATTTTCAGCCAAAATATGGAAATTGCAGTAATTGCTTATTGGACAACGGGTCTATTAAAATGGTTCTTTTTTATTATAAAACTAAATTTCTTTTTTTGCTAACAAATAACGCATTTCTATTCTAATCGCATAATAATATAGACGAACATATCCTTCGTCTATATTTACAAGACCTGTTTATTTGCCTATAATCCTTTATAATAAAAAATATATGACAATTCAGGAATCAATCATTTTAGAACTAATTAAAAACAAAGTAAAAACTTTGGCTGATTTGTCTGTGGCTAAAAGAAAAGGGGCAAAAACACATAAAATCTCGTCGCCATCTAATGTTGAATTGTTAAAAGCATATCATAGTTTACTCAGAAAAGGAGATATAAAAAAGAACGAAATTTTAAAAGATTTACTGATAAAGAGAAGAATAAGAAGCTTGTCGGGAGTTGTGGTTGTTTCTGTATTAACTAAACCATATCCGTGTCCTGGAAAATGTATTTACTGCCCCATTGAAAAAGGATTGCCAAAAAGCTATCTCTCTGGTGAGCCAGCAGTTGAGAGAGCAAAAACAGCAAAATTTGATCCTTATGCTCAAACCAGAAATAGACTTGAAAGCTTAGAGCTACAAGGGCATCCAACAGATAAAATTGAACTGCGAGTAATTGGAGGTAGTTGGAGTTCTTATACTAAAAAATACCAATCAGAATTTATCGCAAGATGTTTTCAAGCTGCTAATAATTTGAAAACAATTAAAAAACCTGATTCCGTTATTTTAGAAAAAGAGCAAAAACGAAACGAAAAAGCAAAACGCAGAATTGTTGGAATTGCCATAGAAACAAGATCTGACTTGATTGATGAAAAAGAAATTTTAAATTTAAGAAAACTCGGCATAACAATGGTGGAACTCGGAATTCAAACTGTTTATGATGATGTTTTAAAAAAATGCGAAAGAGGACATCTCACAAAAGAATCTGTAATAGCAACAAAACTTTTAAAAAACACTGGTTTCAAAATAATGTATCAAATGATGCCTAATCTACCTGGCTCTAATTTAAAGCGCGATTTCAAATGTTTCCAAGAAATTTTTAATGACGAACGGTTTAAGCCAGATTGGCTAAAAATTTATCCCTGCTTAGTTTGTAAAAATACCAAACTATATAAAATATGGAAACAAAAAAAATATACTTCATATTCAGATAAAGAATTGATTAAATTATTGATTAAAATAAAAGAAATTATTCCCTATTGGGTTAGAGTTGCCCGATTATTCAGAGACATACCAGCCCAAAAAATTGAGGCTGGTAGCAAAGTTTCTAATTTACGACAAGTTATCCATAGAGAAATGAAGAAACAAGGCAAAATTTGCCGATGTATTAGATGTAGAGAAATAAAAGAAAAATACGCCCCAAAAGAAAAAATCTTTTTATTCCGCGAAGATTATAACGCCTCTGATGGCAAAGAGGTATTTCTAAGTTTTGAAAATAAAAAACAAAATAAACTTTACAGTATGTTGCGTCTGCGTCTGCCTACCCCTGAAAAACATTTTATTCCAGTATTGAAAAATGCGTCTATTATTAGAGAAATTCATACATTTGGACAAATGGCTCCAATCGCTGGAAAAAAAATGTATGCTCAACATAAAGGATTAGGGAAAAAACTTATCAAAAAAGCTGAAAAAATTACGAAAAAAGAATTAAAATTAAACAAAATAGCAGTAATTTCTGGCATAGGAACACGAGAATATTATCGTAAATTTGGATATAAATTAAAAGATACCTACATGATCAAACAACTTGACTAACAAAGAATGTCTCCCAATTAAATCTTTAATATAAAAAATCGTCCCAATATGTTGGAACGATTTTTTTAAAAATTGATATTTTATCTAGAAATTCTAATTAAACCAGAACAAGGAACTATCTCTATTTCTTGCCCTCCCAATTTCGCTTGTTTTTCTAGTTCATCTAAAAATAAATTTACCCCTAAAGAATCCGAGGACATGTGCCCAGCGATAATCACATTAATATTCGCCACTTCCGCCTCTTTCCTGTGTTCTTCGCTTTGATGCATTCCAATTACAGTGCCAATTCCAGCATTTGCCATTTTATCGTAAAGCTTTGGGGAGCCTGCTGTGCCACCAGTAATTTCAGTTAAAGCAATTTTACCGCAATGATTTTTAGATCTGCCCACAAAAATTTTAGGACCTACTCCAATTTTCATCGCTTCTTTATATTCTGGAATTTCTTTTAATAAACCCATTAAATCTTCTATAAATTCTGGTTTTTTATCTTCAATTTTTTGTTTTAAAAATTTTGCCGCTAAATTATCACATGGAGTATGAGAATTTATTAAATTAAATCCAAGTAAGCGCGTAGCGTCCACTGTTCTTTGGTGGTTAATTCCATTCACGCCCCTTGCCACTTCCTCAATTCTTGGATTCATTAGTCCTTCCGCGATATTTATTGGAACGCCATAAAAGCTCAACACATCGCATTGCAAATCCATAACATCTGCTAAAGAGGCTAATCCCTTGCCAATAGGATGATGCCCAATAATTAAATCTACACCGCCAATTTCTTTTGCCATTAAAATCTCTGCTGGAGCAATATCAATCCCAACCATAATTTTTTTTATTTCCTTATCCTCCGCAATATGATAAATTCTGGAATCTAAAAATGGATTTTCCAAAATTTCTTTGTCAAAATCTTTTTTTTCTTGCTCTGATAATTTTTCATACGCCTTGTTTTTTCTTTCTAAAAATTTTTCAATTTGTTCTTTGCTCCTGAAATCTGACTCAATTCCCATTTTTATTGAAAGATTATAAATATCTTTTACCTTCATATTTTTATTATTTTGTTTTATTTTATTATTTTATTATCTATATTTATTCTATTACAGTTTAAGTTAAGAGGCAAATTATAATTCTTGACAAATCAATAATTACGTGTAATACTCATTCAGAATATATAAAAAGAACTTTTAAAAATAAATGGGAGGATAAAAAATGACAAAAAGAATAATAGTAGACATAGATCTTTGTGTCGGATGTCAATTGTGTATGTTCGCATGTGTAAGAAGAAAAAAGGAAATCGGAACATCTAAATCAGCTATTCAAGTAAAATCTGTTGGGGGGGTTGAACGAGGATTTATTGTGGTAGTATGTAAAAAATGTATTGACGCTCCTTGTGCTAAAGCGTGCCCAACGGGCGCACTCATGCCAAAAAAAAATGGTGGTGTAAAATTTATACCAGAAAAATGTCTTGGCTGTGGAAATTGTGTTAAGGCATGCTCATTAGGAGCCGTATTTTGGGATCAAAACGAGAACAAACCATCAATATGTAGTAATTGCGGATATTGTGTAAAATATTGCCCATATGGAGCGATAAAATTTGAGGAGAAAGAAAAATGTTAAAAAAAGATCCGATAAAAAATGTTTTGTACGTTGATTTGACTAAAAGAGATATGTGGATAGAAGATAAATCCGAACTTTTTGAAAAATATCTGGGCGGAGCTGGAGTAGCAATAAACCTTTTAGAAAAAGAATGTCCCATACAAGCAGACGCTTTAGGTCCCGACAATCCAGCAATATTCGCTGTCGGACAATTAAATGCGCTGTATCCATTAGCTTCAAAAACAGTAGCAATGTTTAAATCGCCATTAACTGGAAATTTGGGTGAAAGCCATTGCGGAGGAAGAAGCAGTATTGCGATAAGAATGGCGGGATACGGAGCAATAGTAATTAAAGGAACAAGTGAAACGCCTGTATACCTATCTATTCATGACGATAAAGTAAAATTGCGCGACGCTTCAACGCTATGGGGATTACAAAATGATACAGTTGGACGCGTTCTCAGAGAACAAGAAGCTGGAGCTGGAACTCGTAGCATAATGCGAATAGGACGAGCTGGAGAAGAAATGGTATCATACTCAACGCTAACAGTAGAAACCTATAGACATTTTGGACGATTAGGATTAGGAACTGTATTCGGAAGCAAAAAATTAAAGGCATTAGTAATTTCAGGAAAACAAGGACTAAAACTCCAAAACTGGAAACTCTACAAAAAGCTTTACGATGAATTATTTGAATCAGCCACGACATCAGGCCTAATGAAAAAATACCACGATATAGGAACGCCGATAAATGTAAAACCTTTGAGCGACAAAAAACTATTGCCGACGAAAAATCTTCAGCAAGGATATTTAGATGAGATAGAAGAGATTTCCGGAGAAACCTTTGCTAAAAATTTTTTAGGCAGAAGAATGTCTTGTGCCCATTGTCCGGTAAGCTGTGTTCATTTAGCCACGCTAAAAGAAGCTTACACAGAAGATCCATATTTCCATAAAACGAAGAATATTGGATATGACTACGAACTAATTTTTTCTTTAGGTTCAATGCTGGGAATAACTTCCGCAAAACAAGTTCTTCAAATAATAGACGAAGTAGAAGCTCTTGGATTTGACGCTATGAGCGTAGGAGTTGTTCTTTCTTGGGCAACAGAAATGATGGAAAAAGGGCTTATAACAACAAAAGAAACTAATGGACTAAAATTACAATGGAATGATTCTAAAACATATATCAAGGCTTTAAGGCTCATAGTAAACCAACCGAATGATTTCTTCAAAGCATTAGCGCGTGGAGTTATCTATGCCGCATCAAAATACGGAGGCAAAAATTTCGCTCTAGCGTTTGGTAAAAATGAAATGCCTGGATACCACACTGGACCAGCATATGTTGGATATCTTATAGGAGCAAGACACAGCCACTTAGACAACGGCGGATACGCATTAGGACAAAAAGCATCTGAAAAACAATTAACACCAAAACAACTCGTAGAAAAACTTGTTACTGAAGAAGTATGGAGACAAATAATGTCTAGCTTGGTAATATGCTTCTTTGCAAGAGGAATTTATAAACCAGAGATGGTTGTTGATACGCTAAGAACGGTTGGCTACGATTTAACGCCAGAAGACCTAAACAAAATAGGAAAAGAAATACTCAAGAAAAAACATGAATTCAAAATCAGAGAAGGATTTAATATAGATAGAGAGGTCAAAGAAATACCACAAAGAATTTTTGAAACACCGGCGCCAGTTCCTTTTGATATTAATTTCATCAAAGAAAGCGTTGAAACGTTTAAAAACAAACTAAAAGAACTATAGATAAAACAAATTCAAGAACCAAAGACAAAAAATCTTTGGTTTTTTTATTGACTTTAAAATATATAATGCTAATCTTATAAAACAGTTCATTAAAAAATTTTAAAAACGAGGTGAAAAAAATGAGAATAGTAATTTTGGGTTGTGGTTTTGGAGGAATGGAAGCGGCTAAAAAATTGCGGAAATTATCAAAAAAAGTTGAAATTGTAATCATAGATAATAAAAAATATTTTGAATACCAAGCAGCGCTACCAGAAATATTAAGCGAAAAAACTACACAATTGGATATAACCGCTAGTATAAAAAAATTCGCCAACAGCATAAACGCAATATTTTTGAATGATTTAATTTTAAATATAGATTTAAAATCAAAAAAAGTTGAAATTAAAAAATTTGGTAAAATATCTTATGATTTTCTTATAATAGCCATTGGAGCTCAACAAACATATTTTGGAATTCCAGGAGCTGAACAATATTCTAATTCTATAAATAGCTTATATAAAGCACTTAAAACAAAACAAAAATTAGATAGTTTGTTGCTTGAAAAACCAAAAAATGTAGTGATTTTAGGAGCTGGATTAACTGGAGTAGAAACAGCTGGAGAGCTTGCTTATTATTTCAAAAATGAGCGTATAAATATAACCCTTGTTGAAGCAACTCCACAGGTTATGCCAGCATTCTCAAATAAAGCACTCTCTAAATATGTTGACAAAATTCTTTCAAATAAATGGGTTAATATTAGAACGAATAGCTCGGTTACGGAAGTAACATCTGAAAAAATCTCATTTCTAAAAGGAGATCCTATTTACTACGATGTTCTTATATGGACAGCTGGAATTATACCAAATAAATTAATTAGAAATTTAGATATTCCAAAAATTAGAGGTTGGTTAAAAACAGATTTCCATTTAAAAATAAACGCTGATGTTTTTGCCATCGGAGATACAATATCATACGAACGCAAAATAAAACGATCTGGACAAAATGCGGAAGAAGCTGAAAAACAAGGGGAGTTCGTTGCTAAAAATATAATCAGACAAATGCTGGGCAAAAAATTAAAAATATATAAGCCTAAAAATACTATACAAAACCCGAGAGCCATAATAACCTTGGGTGACAATAAAGCAATACTATTTTTCAAAGGAAAAATAATAAAATTATTCGCATACAAATTAAAAAAATTCATTGAATACCATTATATGAAAAGATTTAGATAAATAAATTGCAAAAATAAAAGGGACTCAAAATGAGTCCTTTTTTTATTTGTTTATTTTATTTTTTTCTGATAATGTAAAATAATATGGAAATAAAAAAATACTTAAAATTAATTTCGGGAATTATTTTAATTACTCTTGTATTTTGGGGTATATTTTATCTTGCTGTTTATACATTTATTCCTTCAACAATTAAAACAGGAATAATATCTTTTAAGGAAAATGTGTTCAATTATTTTACGGAAGAAAAAAGGGGTCCATTTTGGACATCTAAAGAATACAAAAAGGAATTAGAAATTGAAATTATTGATATGTCTTCGGAAGAAAACCAAATTTTTCATTCAATGATTGAAAAAATAATTGATGCTGAATTTAGATATTATAACACTGGAGATGAAAAGGAATTTGAAAAAGTAAAAAATTTATTTCTACCAGAAGAATATGAAAGATCGAAAAGGAAGATAAATAGCGTAAAAACATCGGATGATAAAGAATTTGAAAATTATTATACAATTCCAGATAAAATTACTGAAATAAAGTTTAGCGAACCGCGAACATATAAAGATTTAGAAGGCAGGATAGGAATAATAAGCTCTATTTTTAAAAAAAATCCAGAAAATACAAACGATAAATATTATTCAGGAAAACCATACCATATTTTTATTTTCAAACAAGTAAATAATAAATGGAAAATAGAAAAAATAAAAGATTTTACTATTCTCACTAAATTACAATACGCTATTCAAGGCTCAGAAAGAAATTTGATTTACGCAATGATTTCTAAAATAATTGAGCTGTCTCCCAATAAAGAACAAGGGTTTCATTCAATTATTGAAAAAACAATAATGGCTGGTTTTCAATATTATGACACTGGGGACGATAAGGAATTTGAAGCCGTAGAAAATATGTTTTCTTCATTAGAAGAACACGAATTAATAAAGAGAAGAATTCATAAGAGAAGAAGAGACTGCCCCGTTCTTTCAGAATGTAAAATTCCTTCTACTATTTCTTTAGTTTATAGCCAACCAAGATATGATGAAAATTTAAAAAATAGGATAGGGATGATTTGTTCTTTACCTGTTGCGGCTCCAGATTTTATGTTTGAGGGTTGTCCTCGCTGTCAGCCAAAAATAGGTTATATTTTTATTTTTAAACTAATCAACAATGAATGGAAAATAGAAAAAATAAAATCGTATTATTCTACCTCAAAATTGTCCATAGAGGATAAACTTTCTGAAAGCAATTTGATCCAGTATTGGTTTGAGGAAATAAAAAAAGGGCTCTGAAAAAGAGTCCTTTATTTTTATATTTTTTCAAATTCTACAAACCTTTTTGTTCTATTATTTAAAAGTCGTCGTAGAGATTGTAGCCCGTAAAGTACGCGTTGGGATACTCTGGATATTCATTCCTTACTTCGTGTATTATCTGAGTGAGAGGCTTGTTGATGGTATTACTAGAATGGTAAGTCATATATAGTTCATCGTGACCCACTGCAGTAACTATCATTGTGTGGTCTTGTATTCCATCGTTTGTATTATCTATCTGAACAATGTCTCCTGTTTTAAAATATTGACTCCATGGATGATGATTTAATGAACGCACCCATCCTCTATTAGAACAGCTAATGAAATTACCAAAATTTTCAGCTCCACCCCAATTATAACTGTACCAATTCTCTGACGAAACACTATACCAAGCGTATGCATTTGCTCTGCGCCAAAAATGTTGCCAGTAATTTGATGGTTCGTAAGTTTCTGTCCATCCACCAGCTTTAACGCAATTAGATACGAAATTTGTGCAATCGTATGGATTAAAATAACTACTTCCATCTACATTGTTATTCCAATTACTTAAAGCGTAGTTAGCTGCTGCTTGTCTATTATAATCAGTTGTTGCTACTGCCGATGGGACTACTACAACGCTTATTGCCAATAACATTACGCTCAATATCGCTATCGTAAATATCTTTCTTGTATTCATTTTTTGTTTTTTCACCTCCTATTCGCAAAACCTTTTGAACAAATATTTTGTCTATTCAATCCATATTTTGTTTTTAAAGTTCCACGAGATTAACCCTATCATAACCCCCCCCCAATTTGTCAAATTAAAGAAACCTTAAAAACTTCAAACACATATTCAACTATCGGAAGTTCAACTTCCGATTATCTCTGACTTCCGATTATCTCTGATTAAATAACAATTAAGCAAAATAAAAGGGACTCAAAATGAGTCCTTTTTAAATTTGTTTATTTTATTTTTTCTGATAATATAAAATAATATGGAAACAAAAAAAATATACAGAAAAAAAATTTAAAAACTAATTAAAATTAAAACCCGATGAACAAAAAAAATATAATTTTAATTGTATTGATAATACTAAGTCCCCTTATTCTATTTGGACTATTGCGTATCTACGATTTCGCTTACACTACTTACATTGATTACTTGCCCATACCAAAGTATAAGAAAAAAACCGAGCTAATTGATATTTCTACTCTTTGTGAAAAAATCAATAACGATCAATTTAAGAAGGTGTGTTTTACAATAGCAAAAGATAAGGATTTTGAACAAGGATTGATATCAATGATTAAAACAAAAGATAATTTAGATAAAGCTGAAGGACATTTTATAAAAATAAAAAATGAGAAAGAATATTTAAATAATCGTTTAAAATATTTTCCAGGATATTATTACAATAATCATTTTTATTCTAACGGTTCTTCTAAAAGAATAAACAACATAAACGAATTAATCGCCGAAGGCGCAAACCACAATCCTGTTAATTGGTGTATAGAATTTTCCACTTATGCCAATGGCAAACGAATAAAAGAAAACTACTATTTGTGTAGAACTTTTTTAGAAAATCCTCATTTTTGTAAAAAAATTTTATCAGATTTAAGCGAAACTCCGAGAGATAAAATGAGAAGGTTATGCTATCAAGATGCCGCTATGGTTTGGAAAGACCCTTCTTTGTGTGAAAAATCTCTTAATCCAGATGTTTGTTATCTTAAATTAGCGTTAATCTCTCTCAAAAACTAAATAAAAGAATGTCAAACAAAAAAAGAGCTATGTAATTTCATAGCTCTTTTTGCTTTTATTATATTCTTTCACTGATTTTTTTATATCTTTTTAAATTAATCCCAAGATTGATCATTAAAACTTATAGTCGTATAGCGTTGCGTTGTGTCAAACCACCAACAATGTGCCAAAATTTCTATTGCTACTGTTTCTCTAGATCGCCATTGATATGG
>JAUVKU010000003.1 GCA_030596105.1 bacterium | reverse complement strand
TCTTACTTACTATTTTCTTTATTTTCTTGCGTTCATTTTTTTTCACAACTTTCTTTTTCGGCTTCTTTATGTTACTTACTATTTTCTTTATTCTATTTTTTTTTGTTTTTTTAATTTTCGCCATATTCCATGCGTCTAATTTTAAATTATTTTTATATTTTATTTATATTTCATTATAATCCTATTTTATCAAACAAATCAACTACATTATTCTATGCTTTTATTTCTTTTTAGAAAAATTCACAACATCCTTAATTAACCCATTAGAGATATAAAAAGTCTTACCCCCTTTATCTCGTAAAACCGTGGATCGCATTGTAATCTTTTTAACTTTTCCTTCAAATCCACCTATTTTCACCGTATCTCCAATAGAATATTGATTTTCAATCAAAATGAACAAACCAGAAACAAAATCCTTGACAATTGATTGCGCGCCAAACCCCAATGCCAAGCCAATAATTCCCATGCCAGCCAAAATCGGAGCAATGTCTACACCAAAAAATTTTAAAATTAACAAAAAAATAACAACATAAATAACGATATTACCTGTCGCCATAAATATACCTCCCAGCGTTGCAACTCTTTTTTCCAAAACAGAATCTTTTTCTTTGTCACCATCTTGAACCAACCCAACTGCCTTTTTAACAATTTCTTTCAAGACAATGCCTCCCCCAAAAAATAAAATTAAAATAAAAATGATATTTTTTATAATTTCCCCAAAAACACAAATAGAATCAAAAACGTTGTATAACATAATTTTAAATTATTATTAAAGATTATTGAATAACATAATTTCCATACTCTTATAATATCAAATTATATTAAAAAAATCCATACGCTAATAGATATTAAAGAATGAGCTATTTTCCAAAAATCAATATATTAATTCAACATTTTTTACTTTCGTTTCCATTTCTCTTAACAAAATCAAATCAAAAAACACGAACGCAAAAGCGTTCGTGTTTTTAATAACCCACAATCCTTGTATTACAAGCTATGGATTAATGCTGAGAAGTTCTACTTCAAAAATCATTATTGCGTTTGGAGGCACACTTCCAGAGCCCTCCTCTCCATAACCATACTCTGGCGTAACCGTTATCTTTTTTGTCTCCCCCAGTTGCATTCCCATCATTCCAATATCCCAGCCCTTTATTACTTCTCCTGTCCCATGGGTAAAACTAAACGGAGTTCCTTTGTCTCTGCTTGAATCAAATATTGTGCCATCTATTAATTTCCCAACATAATGCACAACCACAACATCGCCGTCCATAATACCAGGACCAGATCCCTCATGGACAGTTTCTGAGCCAAATTCTAAAACCTCTTGAGTTTGATCACCTGGTTGAGTTTGATCACCTGGTTGAATTTGATTACCCGGTTGAGTTTGATTATTGTTTTTTAAACTCGTTTCTTTGTCAACAGGAGCCTGAAACACAAGATAAAGAACTAAAACAAGAACAACGCAAAAAATAACTGATAAAATAATTTTATTCATATATATAAATTATAAATTTTTTATTATTATAACAACTTATAACGACCTTTGAATTAAACTTTTTTTTATTTAATTTGAACCTATTCCCACCCTATGTGGGAAACTTATCATTACCGATTATCTCTTTCGTTTCTTTAATAATACCACCTATGACCGATAAAAACAATCGTAATTTTTTACACTTATTTTTTTATCAAAATTTAATTTTAGAATACTCTATTTCCGCAATAAAAAAATCTCCTTAAAATACTGTCCACCAAAATCTAAAATAATAATCTTATCCACAATTATATATATTATACAACAATTAAAAACGCACAACAATAGGTCGTAAAACCAATATAATTTGACCAAAAGCTTGAAAAAAAATCACGATATCTAAACCAAATCAAAAAATTAAAAAACCCCGAAAGGGGGTTTTTAATTTTGCTACCGGGCAGGGACTCGAACCCCGATTGACGGGATCAAAACCCGCTGTCCTACCATTAGACGACCCGGTATTGTTGTGGACATGGCTTATTTAACCCACTTATACATTATAATAAACAATCAATTGTTTGTAACTTTAATTATCGCCAATTCCAACGGCAATTGTAATATCGGGGAATACTTCATCTTATTTTCAGCGTCTAAAAATAATTTCAAAATATCACACAATTCTGACTCTTGAAATCCTTGTGTTTGAATTTTAAGCTTTTCTTGTTCCTCTTTTGTCATACCCATCAAGACTGAATTTATTAAACCAGAATTTATCTTTAAAAGCAATGCCCGTCTTAAATAACGAATTAAAGTTTTCGTTAATTGCTGCATATCCTGTCCTTTCTCCATCATTTCATTCAAAAAATCAATTGCCTTTCCCGTTTCTTTAGTGCTAATAAAATCAACGAGTTGGCTCACTAGGTTAGTGTCAACAGCCCCTATCAACTCCCTAATATCTTCTGCTTTTATTTTAGCCACACCATCCTCAGATCCTAAAAATGTAATTGCTTGATCTAGTAAACCTTCCGCATCCCTTAGCGCTCCATCTGAATTTAAAGCAATTAACTCTAATGCTGATCTTTCAATCTTTATTTTTTCTTTATCTGAAATATATTCCAATTTTTTAATAATTTCAGGCACAGTTAATTTTTTAAAATCAAAACTCTGACACCTAGAAACAATCGTTGGTATCATTTTGTGAATTTCGGTGGTTGCTAAAATAAAAATTGTATGATTTGGCGGTTCTTCTAAAATTTTTAATAAAGCATTTGATGCCTCCTTAGTAAGCTGGTGGCTTTCATCGATAATAAATACTTTGTACGGCAATTTTATTGGAGCAAATCGCGCTCCCTCTCTCAAACTCCTTATATCATCAATGCCCCTATTTGAAGCCGCATCAATCTCAATAAAATCGACTGCTTTCCCTTGATTAATTTCAAGGCAAGAAGAACATTTGTTACATGGTTCATATCCATCATTCTCAGCGCAATTCACCGCTTTAGCCAAAAGACGAGCAAGTGTTGTTTTCCCGCTTCCCCTTGGTCCCGAAAACAAATAGGCATGCGAAACCATTTTTGTAACAATAGCATTTGTTAAAGTTTGCACAATATGTTCCTGTCCGATTATTTCCGCAAACTTTTTGGGACGATATTTACGATATAAGACAAAATTCTCCATAAATACAAATTTCTTATTTCTTGAATACA
Organism: bacterium; assembly: GCA_030596105.1. Classification (GTDB taxonomy): domain Bacteria; phylum Patescibacteriota; class Minisyncoccia; order Minisyncoccales; family DAOVPY01; genus JAUVKU01. The sequence goes on along the minus strand of JAUVKU010000003.1, from coordinate 43,451 downwards.
ATCAGTTTATAACCTAAAAAATTCCAAGCGCAAACAGAAACAGCGGCAACAATACCTCCCGTCATAGCCCAAAGCTCTTTTGACATTCCAAACTGAGGATTAACAACATTAACAACCAAAGAGGCAATACCAACATTCATTAAAAATCCAACTCCAGTAACAAGATAAAACTGAGAAAATTCTTTGGAGCTTACCTTTGTTTCTTTCTTTTCAAAAGTCCAAAGCTTATTCCAAAAATAAGAATTAACTACAGCGAAAGTAAAAGAGATAGCTTTAAAAATTGAATAATGTAAGCCAGCAGAAACACCAAAAATAGCCATTAAAAGACTCAGAACCCCGAGATCAATAAATGTGTTTAGCGTTCCCGCTAAAAAATATTTCGCAAATTGAAAAATTGAAAGAATTTTTTTGCCTAGAAAAGACGCGACGCAAATTCCACAAATAGCTAATGTCGGTAAAATCGTCAAAAGAAAAAAGGCAAAGAAAAGGGATAAAAGAAGAGAAGGGTCTATGCCCGTCTTTTCTGAAATAATCAAAGGAGTATCAATTCCTAAATTTCTTAAAATTATTAAAATAAGAACTGCGTCAATTTCAGCAATAGCAACTGTAGCTATAATATCTTTTTTATTTATATCCATAGATAATAGTCAATTGTTTTTATAATGATATTATTTTACATATTTATTATATCCAAAATAGAATTCATTGACAAGAGTAACACAAAAAGACATATTAAAAATTATTTTAGATTTAAAACAATAAACCTGTTGCCTAATAAGCAATTACTACAATTTCCATATTTTGGCTGAAAATCTGAAAATTTCGCAACATCGCCTATTAAGCAATAGGCCTAATAAAAAACCAGCGTAAAACGCTGGTTTTTTATTTAAAGAATCTCCTTAGAATCTTTTAGGTCTTTCTTCCATTGGTCTAGCTTCGTTAACAACGATTTTTCTTCCTTCAATGTCTTTTTCGTTGAACATTTCAATGGCTTTTTGGGCATCTTCTTCTGAACCCATTTCCACGAAACCAAATCCTTTTGATCTGCCAGTAGCTTTATCCATTATAATAATGGCTGAAGTTACGGCACCTGCTTCTGAAAACATTTCTCTAAGAGAGTCTTCAGTTATGCTGTAAGGAAAATTCCCTACATAAAGTTTATTGCTCATTTTTTTCAATTTACCCGATAACAAAGATAAAACTTTTTAAGATTAATCTGATCAGATAAATTTATTTAACTTTATTTAGACCTGTTAAACAACAGATCTACAAACGACCTACCCTAACTTTTCTACCATTAAAAAATAATTGCAAATTGAAAGAGTACGATATTTCTTTTAGATCTGTTAAACAACAAATCTATAAAAACATATTCTAATTATAAACCCAAAAGAAATTCTTGTCAAATTTTTTCCGTTATTTAAGCCCAATAAATGGCGTTGCCTGTCCCCAATATTCTGGCACTTCTCCGTTCCATTTTTCTATCCATCTTAATTCAACTATCTGCGCGTTTTGTTTTAAAGCCTGAGCTTCAATTTTAATAGCTTCCGCTTTTCCGCGTGCTTCAGCTATTTTTTGATCAGCTTCAATTTTTATTCTTTCCAAATCCCTATCGGCTTTTAATTTTAATTGTTCGGCCGTAACCTTTTCCTCAATAGCCTGATTAAACGCTGGAGAAAAAGCGAAATGAATTATATTAAACTCATCAACCATAATTGATCTTTCTGCCAATCTTTCTGTCAAATTAAGCTTAATTTGATCTTTTACTTCTTCTCTTTTAGTAATTAACTCTTCGGCTGTAAATTTAGCTGTTACTGATTTTACCGCTTCTTGAATACTTGGCGCGATAATTCTAGAATTATAATCGCTTCCAACTTCCTGCCAAATTTTATTGACCCTCTGTGGATCTAAATGATAATTTAAAGCAATCTCAGATGTAACAACTTGCAAATCCTTGGAAGCCGCGCTCGCTTTAACTTCGTCTTTCTGGATCCTAACATCAATCTTAATTATTTTTTGGACAAAAGGAATTTTAAAATACAATCCCTCATTAAAAACTTTATCCCGAACTGCACCAAACTGAAGCAAAATACCTCTCTGTCCAGCGCCAACTGTGCCAAATGAAGAGAAAAATAAAAGCGAAACAAACATTATAATAATAAATGTCTTAATGGGCTTTAAAGAAATTTCTTTTTGTTGTGATGCAAATTTCTGCGCAATAGATTCGTTTTCCATATGATGTGAGACTCTTAAACAATATCGCTTCTACTACGAAAGCATATTGTTCAACACCCTCATATTTTATATATATTAATTATTATTTATTTATTATTATATATTGTTATCAACAAAGAATCAACAATACATATTGGCATCGCTAAATTTAGGACATAAATAATGCAAAATGTAAATATTGACAGAAACTCACCCTAAAGGTATGCTTATGTAGTTCTTTAAAAAGGAAACAAACAAAAATGGAAAACGATGGAAATCAAAAAAAGAAAAAATTTAAGGTAATTCCCCCGCCATATAGGATAAAAATGGTAGAACGAATAGAAATGACTACCAAAGAAATAAGAGAAAAGGCCATGGAAAAAGCTTCTTATAATACTTTTCTTTTGCCTGCAGATCTTGTATATATAGATCTCCTGACCGACAGCGGAACAACAGCAATGAGTAGCAATCAATGGTCAAGGATGATGCTTGGAGACGAAGCATACGCTGGTTCAAAAAGTTTTGACAGATTAGACGGAGCTGTAAAAGAAATATACGGATACAAATATGTTGTCCCAACACATCAAGGACGAGCAGCAGAACACCTTATGTCACGGATACTAATAAAGCCAGGTGACTATGTTCCTAATAATATGTATTTCACTACACGGAGAGCACACCAAGAAATGGCTGGCGCGACATGGATAGATGTTAGCATTGATCAAGCGCATGAACCAACATCAAATCATCAATTCAAGGGAGATATAGATTTAAAAAAACTAAAAACCTTAATTGATGAAGTTGGAGCTGAAAAAATCCCATATATGAGCATAGAAGCAAACATCAATATGGGTGGCGGACAACCATTTTCAATGAGAAACCTAAAAGCATTAAAAATTTTATGCGACAAACATCAAATTCCAGTTATGCTTGATGGAACAAGATTGGTGGAAAACGCCTATTTTATCCAACAAAGAGAAATGGGATACAAAGTAAAATCTATCAAAAAAATCGTTAAAGAAATATGCTCTTATACAAACGGAGCAACCGTGAGCGGAAAAAAAGACGCATTAGTTAATATAGGCGGATTTCTGGCTTGCAATGACGAAGACCTGTTTACAGAAGTAAAATCATTGGTGGTTGTTTTTGAAGGACTTCATACTTATGGAGGATTAGCTGGCAGAGATTTAGAAGCAATGGCTTGCGGAATTCACGAAATGGTAGACGACAACCATATAGCCGCAAGAGTTAACCAAATTGAATATTTGGGAAACAAACTTCTTGAAGCTAATGTCCCAATAGTAAAACCAATCGGCGGTCACGGAATATTCTTAGACGCTAAAAGATTTTTACCACATATACCACAAAAATATTATCCTGCGCAAGCATTAACTGCAGCGCTCTATATCGTATCTGGAGTTAGAGGAATGGAAAGAGGTATTGTTTCAGCTGGCAGAGATCCAGAGACAAGAGAGGAAAGAAAACCAAAACTGGAATTAGTCCGTTTAGCTGTTCCGCGACGAGCATACACCAACACGCATATGGATGTTGTGGCTGAGGGAATAATTGAATTACATAATATCCGAAAAAAAATCTCTGGGTTAAAAATGACCTTTGAACCGAAACAACTGCGTTTCTTCCAAGCACAATTTAAACCCTTAAAAAATGAGTTAATCCAAAAATAAACATTTAATAATTAAAAGGAGCATAGCTCCTTTTTTAATTTTAATTGACATAAATACCTTATAATCTTATACTAATATTAAATAAAAGAACAAACACACTAATAATCATCTCACACAATACTATGGACATAAATTCAATACAAAAACTTTTAAATCACTATTCAAAACCAGAATTTAAAAATGAACTTTTAAATGCGATAAAAACATTTTTCAATGCGCCAGACTTAGGTCCTGAAAAAAAATTAGAGGCAACAGACAGAGAGATGGATATGTTTAACGAATGGTTTGTTTTTGATTTTCTTTTAAATAATAAAAGGGGACTTTTGCAAGATTTTTATGAAGAAAATCCATATAATCAAAAATTTGAAAAACTTCAAATATATAAAGACCTTCAAGAAAATATATTTAGCACATTTGAAATTTCAAAAATTGATCCTGAAAAAGGCGCTTATTTAAAAGACCTACGAAGCGAAAAAGAATACTTCGTTGAAAAAGATCTTATTATTTTCAAAATATTAGAAGGCGACATCATTTTCACCCGTATCGTGAAAATCAACAATCGCTATGAAATGATAAGCAACAAAGAAACCACCTTATTATTTCCGCCATTTGCAAAAAAAGAAGTGTTAAAAATTCTACCAGATACAAAAGAAAAACTAACGCCCAAAACACTTCGCGATATGCAAAAACAATTTGAAAAAATAGGCGAACCAAGCGAGGAAGTTAAAAAAACTTTTAAAAAGAAAATTTTAGACGACCAAAAATGCCTTTGTGATATTTGTAAACAAGAAAAGAAAATTGGAGCTTTTAGCCATAACCGATTGACCGGCGAACCAATGGTCTTTTGCTACGACTGCAATCTTGAATTATTAGCGAAAAGAGAAGGCGTTACAAAAGAGGTAATAGAAGAAAGAAGAAAAAGAATGTTCAAAATTGGATACATTTTCCAAGAGGAAAAATCCAAAGAATATTTAGAACTAAAAAACAAAGAAAAATTTGACTCAACAGAAGAAAAAACCAAAATTGCGGAACAAATACTCGCCACATGGAATACACTAAGCATTGAGGATAAAAAAGCGCTTGAACAAAAAGACGAAAAAGAACTAAAAAAAATTTACAAACAAATCCCAGTAGATTTCTCTAATCTCTAAACAAACTATCGTCCCGAAAGCTCGCGAAACGATTATTCGCACTCCAATTATTCGCAAAATTATTTTCCAAATTTAAAACCGCCATATGGCGGTTTTTGCTTTTAAATAAACTACTGGAACGATTATAACCACAATAAATCGGGACAATTTCACTCTGTAATTTCTTGCATCCTTTCTTGTTTTACAAACAATCGCGCTATTCGCAACTCATGATAAGAAAATCTTTGACCAAGAATTGTGCGAACCGGCGACAATGTCATGTCCTCGCTTTCTTGAAATACGGCTCTAATTTTCTCAAAATGAGAAATTGATGGCAACATATATGACAAATCAATATCCTCCTTATTATTAATTAATTTTTCTAAATGTCCTATAATTGTGCCCCGTGTTTTACCTCGGCGTTCAGCAATCTCTTTAATTGAAAACTTTTCCAAAACAAGCATTTTTGTTTCTTCATAAGTTGAAATTGGTTTTGCAATGCCCTTGGGAGCAATGGACTTTAAAAATTCTTTTTGTTTTTTCTTTCTTTCCAACAATTTAATACTTTTCAAATCCGAACTCACAACCTGCGACATTTTTGTAAACTCTTTATCTAACTCCAATGCCTCTTCATTAACTTGCAAAGCAATGTCATTCAAACCCATTAACTTTAAACCGTCAAACGAACGCACACGCGAAAGAGCCACATAGCCCATTCCTTTTTCAAATGATTTAGAAAGATCAATCTCAGCAGCGTCCAAACTCATACCCTGACTTTTATGCACTGTAATCGCCCAAGCCAAACGCAGTGGCATCTGAGAAATCTCTGCTTTTATTTCTCCGTCCTCTTCTATACGCCAATTCTCACGCGAAACAATAATCTCATTCCCATTATAAAGACGAACAACTGGAGAACCCTTCATGTCAAAACGAATAACGCTGGCAAGTGTGCCATTCACATACCCCTCCTTAAAATTATTTTTTACAAACATTACAACTGCCCCCTTTTTCAAATATAAATATTCGGGCGCCAAACAACTTTTTTTAAGCACATCAACCAACAAATTATTCCCGCTACTATAAGCATTAAAAACTTTAGATTCTCCGGGCAAAGCTTCAAGCGTTCTCATATTGATAGCATCAACATCAATATTGTGCGTATAAAGTTTAGTTGGCGTCAAAACATTTTCCACTTTTTTTTGATATCTTTTCCTCAAAAAATTCAATGTTTTTTCTCCTACTTTATTTTCTCGTATATCGCTTAGTACTTGTATTAACGCACAATCAATATGCCTATGTTGTTCATCTAAATAACATACTTTTAAGTCCATATTCTGCCATATTTCTGATTTATCCACAAAACGAGACCCGCATCCACCCCTAGAGATGGGAGGCAATTGAAAAAAATCTCCACAAAGAATAATCTGCATACCGCCAAACGGACGAGGATCATCTTTTAAAAATTTACACACCTTGTCAACCAAATCTAAACGAAAATCGTGAAGCATTGAAATTTCATCTATAACAAGAACTCTTGTTTTTTTAAATCGCTTTGCAATATACGGCTTCTTTGAAATGTCTTTCAATTCCCTATCTGATAAAGCGTCCTTAATGCCCATTCCAGACCAAGAATGAATTGTTATTCCATTTATATGCGTAGCCGCAATTCCAGTAGAAGCAGTGATACCAACTTCAACGCCCTTGCTCTTCAAAAAATCAACATACGCATTTAATACGAATGTCTTTCCACTTCCAGCTGGTCCAGTAAGAAAAACATTGTGCCCCAATTTTAATATGTCTAATGCTTGTTCCTGCTTCATAACATTTTTATAATGTCAGAAAATTTTATGCTCAACAAAGAAACGACCCTATCTCCCCCGCCATAGCTAATTAAAATCTCATCATCATCTTCAACTATTTGATCTGAATCTTTACCTTTAATAGTAGCTCCATATCCAATGGCTACATTAGGCGCCCAACCATAAAGCTCATGGTCTTCTTCTGGAATCAATATGGGCTCATCTGATCTAGCCAAAACCTTTCGCGGATTATTAATATCCAACAATGCCCAACCAGTCATATAGCTTTTACGCCCACGCAATTTCCCAACCCCGTGATAAAAAAATAACCAGCCCTTATTTGTCTTTAATAAAGCAGACGGTCCAACCCTGTCTGCATCCCACATACCTTCTCTATTTTTTATTATTAAGTCCATCTCTTCTGGCCATCGTCCTTCCAAAACATCAGAAAAACTAATTCCTATATCTCTTTTTTGTCGCTTATATTCTTCCAAATCAACTGTTCCACCTTTAATTGGTCGGCGTATCATCGCATACTTATTATTGACTTTCTCTGGAAACAAAATGGAATTCCTCTCTTCCCAATCAGATATTAAACCATGCTTTTTCCATTTTTGTTTAATTTCTAATTCAGACAGCTCTGGTATGGCAACAAAATCCTCTACAGCCATAGAAGCACAACTTTGTTGGCATATCTGCTCTTTTGTTGCAAAAGCAATAGTATAAAGCAAAACAATGCGACCTTCGTCCTTTAATAATGTCAAATGGGGATCTTCAATCCCACCCCTTTCTCTTGGACGACTAGCGGCATTAGGATGGATTTCATCCTGATCAAGCCACAAAATTGGCCAAGACAATCTTCCATCAATATGTATACCATCTTTACTCCACGCAAAACCCAACCGAAAAATATGATCCTCGCCAGCAGTGCGATAAATAAAATAAGTCATTCCATTAACTCTTATTTTCGTGGAATTATAAGCCAACTTTTCCCAACGAATTCCTCGCCACCTTGCATTGCTTGGCCTAATTATTGGCTCTTTAGTTAAGCGTTTTGATATTTCAATATGTTTAAAAAGTTCTTCAATGGGCTGATCAAGCAATGATTGCTTAAACTCTCTATATGAACCGCCCAAATGAAAATAATACCTATCCATTGGATTAGCAGACAAATTTCTAAGATCTGAAATTCCAAAATCAGCAAATTTGAATAATTCTGCCAATGAATATCTTTTAGATTCGTCGTACTCAACAACATTAACTTCTTGCCACAATTTTAAATTCCAAAAAGATTTCCCTTTTTTCTTCTCATCAATATTAATACGAACTTTCTTGATAATCTGATCGTCTAAAATTATCGCATCCGCAACTAATTCATTTTGTTTTGCTATCACCTTTTTATCGTTCACTTGTTCCAACCAAACCATCATACTGTCTTTCCCAGCTTCTATATCTTTTACCACAGAACTTATTATCACTGATCCTTTTTCTATGCGACCCTTTAATATTTTTGTCTTTCCCAATATTATTGATCCTTGTTCAACAATAAGATCTTTGCCAAGCTCAGCGTTCTTGCTAATCAAACTGCCATCAACCAATTTTATTCCCATTAAATCCAATAATTGAGAATTTTCGAATAATCCCTGTATCATCTCATGATATATCTGATGATGAGATATAAGGGAAAATAAATTTTCCACAGTAATACCTACAATCTTTGATTCAAAAACTAATGGCTTAACCGGCTCTACTCCTTTCTTAATAATATTTTCCATAATTTTCCACTAATTATATAATCTCCAAATATTGATTTTTACCTATTATCGTCTTTAATATCTATTTCTTTTTTAATTTCTTCAAACTCATTTTCAATGGCTTTTAATCTCCCCTTGCTAACTTTAATAAGTTCCGCTGCTTGTTTAACTTTTTTTAACCCTTCCTCAACATCAACTTTTTCTTGATTATCAAACCAATCAGTAATCGCAGAAAGGCGTTTAAGATTATCTGTTAAATTTTCGTTTAATAATTTTTCTTTACTCATATAATTTATTTATTTTTTTAACTTATTTATTTTTTTAACTTCTGAAATAATAACTCCATCTACAATGCGCAAATCTATATTCTCGCCTATTCTAATATCCATCACCTTTCTAATTATTTTACCATTACACCTTGCAATACTATAACCAAGCTGAAGCTGTCGTTCTGGATCGTTAACAAACACGATGCTCTTAGCATATTCTATCTGCTGATTGGTTGCCAATATTAGAGACTTAAATCCTGTAATTATAGATTTATTCCATGAATTATTCAAATTATTTTCAATGGTTTGCAAAGCATACTTAAATTTTTGGAATGAAATCTTTAATCTCGTTTCAATCTCCCTATATTTATCAAAAATTAAACCCGCGCTCTTTTGAATAGTCCGCACTGATTTATCCAACAACAAACGAGTATCAATCAACATATCTTCATAATCACCAATGATACTTCTTTCACATTCTTCTAATAACAAATTGGCCCTTTCCCATGACTGGCTTAATAAATTTGCGGAAGCAGTTGGAGTAGACACCATAACATCAGAAACAAGCGCAACTAATGGTATATCCTTATGGTGCCCAATACCAGCAATTACTGGAACCGAAAAATTAGCTATTTCCCTGACTAACGCCTCATTATTAAATGCCATCATTGATTCCAATGACCCGCCACCGCGAATTATCACCAACACATCAATGTCCTGTTTCCTAAAAGACTTAACGGCTCCCAACAAATCTGCCACAGCAGTCTGTCCCTCAACCCTAGAATCAATCATTTTAATTTTAAAACCAAATTTTCCCAAATTATTCAAAAAATCCGCTAAAACAGCACCGCTCCGAGAAGTAATCACCCCAATTTTCCGTGAATATTCTGGAATTTTTCTCTTTTTCTCTTCCGCAAAAAGCCCCTCCCCATCTAACTCTTTTTTCAATCTATCGTATTCTTTTTTTAAAGCCCCTTCTCCAGCAAGTTCAATTGTCTCTGATATAAAAGAAAATCTGCCAGTCGGCGCATATATTTGAGGAGAACCAAAAACAATAATTTTAGCTCCCTCTTTTAATTCAACCCCATAAATACGATATTTTGAGTTCCAAATAATACAACTTATTACGCCACCAGTTTTTTCATCTTTCAAAGAGAAATAAACATGCCCACTGGGACCAAAACTAACCTGACTAACCTCACCAATAATTTTTGCGCGAAAAACGCCCAACTTTTGATTAAGAATTGCAATATATTCAGAAATAGAAAAAATTTTCTCTATTCCTTGTTCGCTTTGACCATCTCCCAAAACCATACTTTTTTAAAATTATCAATTTCTGTATGCTTAATATTAGACCTGTTATTCTACGCTCTCATCATAACAAAAAATCGCCGTAAAGGCGATTTTTTATAATCAACTATCAAAAGACAAAACTCGGCTTATTCATCAAACAATATCCCTAAATCAAGAAATCCCTGTTCTTTTTTAACAATAACCTCTATCCTCAAATCCGTAGAAATCTTTGATACTTCATATATCTTTGTGCACATAATTGGAGCAAATTTTGGTTTTAAAATCTCTCCGCATTTATTTTCTTCTGGAGTCCAATAGTCTGTTTTCGTAGAATAATAAAACCTTCTATCCTTACTATCAAATAATCGCCCAGGCTTCCAAGTTCCACTCGCAATATTATCTTTCGCTATATTTTCAGCACTAATAGTTACCTCAATAAATCTCTCAGTAGTAATCAGATCTTCTTTGGTTCGTTTGGGATTTTTACTTTCTAAAAACCTGAGGATATCTCCGAGATCTCTTGCCTTTTCCAACCTAAATCTTACACCACCAACATCAACTTCATACACTGGCTCTGGCTCTACTGGCTCTACTGGCTCTGGCTCTGGTTTCATAATTATTATACCAGCTACTACGGCAATAATAACAAAAATAACAACGATTGCGATAACGACTACTATTGATTTTGATTCACTAACCATAATATTTTTTTATATTTTAATTTTAACACAAAAGTTCTTAATCCGTCAAAATAAATAATTTACAAAATTTATAATTTTTTCAACCTATTTTGAATTTGAAAATTAGTAAGTTCTCTTATAGCATCATTGGCAATCCATTTCGCTGTTTTAGAATCAATTCCCTGAATCTGCTTTGCTATTCTTATCGCTTTTTTATTCAAACTTAAATTCCGCTTTCCTATTTGCCTCAACGCCCAATTAACTGCTTTTCTGACAAAATTTCTATCATCCTCTGCCTCTCTGATTATAATAGAAAAAAATCTTTCAAATTCTTCATCCTTCATATTCTTATTATGAATAGCTAAACCAGCCATAAGCGCAAACCCAGTTCTTTTAACAAACTCTTCTTCTCTCTTGCTCCACTCTTTTATTTTTTGATGAACAAATTTTGTCTTATCAAAAAGATTAAAACAAGTCATATCGCAAACATCCCACGAATTAAAATCTTTTACCCACTTATCCATCTGCTTTTCTGTTACCATATCTGCTCTATCAATCATGCTTGCCAAGAGACGCGCCTCATGAATTCCAGACGCCCAAAGCTCTTGCGCCAATTTATGATCTTTGCCTATTTCCTTTGCAACAACTCTAATGTCTGGAACGCGAACGCCATAAGCGCTATCCATGCAAATACCAAACCGCGCCATCCCCTCCATTGCTTTTGGATTAGCCAAGATCTTTAATTTTTTCAAAACATCTTCCTTTGTCATATCTTTTATTTATTTTTGTCAGAAAAATATTTTTTGTTTTTTAATTTTTCAGGCAATAAATTTTCTTTTGAATACTTTTCATATCCCTTACCATAACCTAATTTTTCCATTAACTTTGTTGAAGCGTTTCTTATTTCCAAAGGTATTGGCAAATTTCCATATTGTTCAGCATCTTTAATCGCATCCAAATAACCCTCATAAGCGCTTCTATCTTTTTTACAAAGAGATAAATAAACTGTTCCAGTAGATAAATTTATTCCACATTCTGGAAGTCCAATAGTCTCAACTGCCCGAAAAGTTTCGTTAGCAACCACTAAAGCGGTTGGCTGAGCCAATCCAATATCTTCGCTAGCAAAAATAACCATTCTTCTAGCAATAAATTTTGGATCTTCGCCAGAAACTATCATTCTTGCCAAATAATACAATGCTGCGTCAGGTTGACTAGCTCTCATGCTTTTAATAAAAGCGCTAATAATATTATAATGTTCTTCCCCTTTTTTATCGTATCGCATAGTCTTTGATTGAAGAACATTTTTTAATGTTTCTATTGTAATTTCCCCATATAAATTATTGGTGTTCTCAAGCATTGTTATCGCTTGTCTGGCGTCACCATTAGCCATAGCAATTAACCAATCTTTTGCCTTTTTACCCAATTTAAACTTAGTTCTTTTTATAATCTTATCCATCTCCTTATCTGAAAGTTCATTCATCACAAAAATACGACATCGGGAAAGCAGAGCTGGAATAATCTCAAAACTAGGATTTTCTGTAGTTGCTCCAATCAAGGTGATTTCACCAGTTTCCACAAAAGGTAAAAGAAAATCCTGCTGAACTTTATTAAAACGATGAATTTCATCAAGAAACAATATCTTAAATTTTCTTTCCGTATCTTCGCTAATTATTTTTCTAATATCATTTTTACCAGCAGAAACAGCGGAAAGCTCATAAATACGCGCGTCCAAAGCATTCGCATATATTTTTGCCAAAGTAGTCTTGCCAACTCCTGGAGGACCCCAAAAAACAAATGAAAATAGGTGTTTTTTTTGAATAGCAATATTGAGAGGCTTCTGGTCTCCTATTAAATGTTCCTGTCCAATAAATTCTTTTAATTTTTTGGGTCTAATTTTTGATGCTAATGGTTCCATAATTATATAATTATACCAAAAAATCGCCTTTCTGGCGATTCTTTGATTTAAAATGATGAAAAAATTACTTTTATATCTTTATTTGAAAACTATTTACTATCTCAGAAAATATATCTTTATAATCATTCCAATCTTTCTGAGTGGTATTAAAGGATATTGCCCACACATCTTCTCCTTCGCCCATTACCAGAACCATTAAAACCTTAAAATCAACTCCTTGCTGTGTTATTTCAAATTCCAAAGCATAAGATTCTCGTCCATTAATTATAATTTGCTTTTCTTCAAAAAAAACAACTCCCGAGAAAGACACAGATAGAGCACTTTTTACATAATCAATATATTCTTGATGGTTCTTGCCCTGAAGGGAATCATAGACTACAGAAAAATAACTTTGAAAATTAACTTTCTGTGCCGCTGGATCAGTTGTTATTTTATTCGCATCAACTACCATGCCCGAAACTCCCATTGGTGCGGTCATTGTTCTCCATCCTTCAGGAATATCAATAGAAAAATTATCTGTTATTAATTTTTTTTCTATTTCACCATCTATAATATTGCCTTGATCATCTTTTGCTCCATTACCCAAATCTACAATTTCCTTTTCTATCTGTTCGCCAATGAATTTGTTATCAAAAAATTTGTTTTCTTTTATAAGATAAATTCCGGCCAAAACTCCCAAAATTATTGTTAACAAAACCACTATATAAATTAAATTTTTCTTTTCCATATTTTCAATAATTGGTTTAATAATTAATTGTACTATCTAACCAATTCGGCAACGCAAAGCATAACCTCCTCATTCTATTAGTATGATTCTAAAACTTTTTGAATAGCTTGCGAAAGATTGCTAAATTCTTCTTTTGATTTTTCAATATTCTCCTTGGTTCCCTGATGCTGTTCATCTATCATTGAGGGATCAAGATCAAAAATTGCCTTTCCCAGTTCTTGGCATTTTGACGGTATCCTGCCATAATCCTGAATAATTTGCAAAGGCTTTTTCCAACTTTCTTCAACTAAACCATTGCGGCAATGTTTTTCTGACAAAGAAATTCGCACCTTATTTGGAATTTTTTCCATCCACGCACGATGGTCAACGATTGGCTGTTTGCCATACACATTATATGAATTAACAATATAGCCCACAAAAAGCGGATCACCAGCAAGAACAAATTTTGTTTCTGTGTCTCCAGACAACGCTTTGGCTGTATTGCGCCACGAAGCTTTCCATTGTTCATACACAACTCCCAAATTTTCAATACCTTGAACGCTAAAAGCGTCTGGCATCATCGGCACAATAAAATAATCCGCTCCTAATAGAATTATCTGATTTAACAACCCTAAGCTCGGCGAAGTATCAATGATAAAAATATCAATTTGCTCGCTTAATCCTTTTTCTCTTAAAAAACGATCTATGGCGCTAGTTTGAAAATAACCGATTTTTTGTCCAGCGGCAGCTTGTCCGTAAGCATTGATAAGCAGTCCTTCGTAAGCGGAAAGGTTAATGTGTCCCTTCAGAAGCAAAAGATTTGGATCTGCTTTAACTGGAAGAAATTGCGTCGCAAGATCAATATCGCCTCCGCCTTCAATAACGCCCCTTAAAACATCATAAATTGTTTTTTCAGATTCTGAAAATAGGGTTTTAGCGTAATATTCTTCCCCCATCGCCAATCGTGTTAAATTGCATTGTGGGTCAAGATCAATTAACGCTATTTTATACCCCTGCCGAGCCAATGAAACCGCGATATTAAAAGCCAAGGTTGTTTTTCCAACCCCACCTTTATTGTTTGCAAAAATTAATTTTTTAGTACGAGTGAACTTCATTATTTATAGAATAATATTGTTCTACGCTTTCACGATAACACAAATTTAAAATCTTGTTAATTTTATTATACACAAAAACCAAAAAATTTTCCAACAAAACTTGAAATCCCCACAAAATTCAAAATGGCTTGCCACAAAGTGGCAAAGCCACTTTTCATGGCTCAAGGATTAAACCTTTTCAGATACGAACTCATTTTGAGAGAATCCCAACGAGTCTGTCTCGTTCCAATCCCAACAAAGAAAGTTCATATCTAATTATTCGTGCTGCCTGGCTAGGATTCGAACCTAGATTGACGGATTCAGAGTCCGCTGTCCTACCATTAGACGACCTGGCAATATCTCTGGCTAACTTACATTCTAATCTCTATATTTTCAGATATTTATGAACCGCTATAAGACTAGAAAATGTGCTTATACCTACTCCAATAGCTATTTGAGATGAAAAAATAAAGAAAAAGTTATCAGCAAAATGCCCAAAAATTTCAAAACCAGACAATGCCATTTCTAATCTTGGACTCAAAAAGTAAGAAACTGGCACAAAAATTAAAAGTGTTAACAAAACAGCAAAAATTCCAATAAGCACCCCTTGGACAAAAAATGGTCCTCTAATCATAAAATTCGTAGCTCCAACCAACCTCATAATCTTAATTTCTTTTCTTGAATTTCGTATTGCCAAACGAATTTGATTAAAAGCAATTGAAATAGCAACCAAAATTAAAACAATACCAAAAATAATGCCTGCTTTATTGACACCAGAAATCAAAGAAAAAAATCGTTCAATAACTGGCTTTTTTTCAGAATAATTAATCTTATAAATAATATCTTCAAAAGAACCACTAATCAAAAAATTGGATATACTAGCATATTGCCCAGCTTCAAACGCTTGAATATTTAAAGAAGCCAATAAAGGATTTCCTCCAATTTCTTCTAATGAAGACATTATTATTGAATTATTTTGATACTTCTCAGTAAATTTATTTAACGCTTCTTCTGCTGAAACATATTCAACGCTTTTGACTTCAGCAAATTTAGATAATTCGCTCTTTGCCTCCAAAACCTGTTTTTCTGAAGAATCACTATCAAAATAAACACTTATATCAATCCTTTCCTGTAAATTCAAAGATAAAGATTGAGCCATCCCATAAAAAACAAAAAGAAAAGTAAATAAAAAAATCACGAGCGACAGAATAAAAATACTGGCTATATTAAAACTGCCCTGTCTTCTAAAACCCATATATCCTTGAAAAATTATTTTACTAATAGAATTAAATATTTCCATAAATAATAGACTTATCGCCTAATGATTATCATAAACTATAATATAAATTTTCCGCGTTCTTCGTCCCTAATTATCTTACCATCTTCAAATGTTATAACTCTTTTTTCCAAATTATTGACAACGCCCTTGTCGTGCGTTGACAAAATAACAGTTGTCCCGAATTCATTTATTTTATAAAGTAATTTGATTATACCGTAAGTATTCGCTGGATCAAGATTCCCTGTTGGCTCATCAGCAACAATAACATCTGGCCTATGAATTAAAGCCCTTGCAATTGCCACTCTTTGCTTTTCTCCTTCTGAAAGCTCTTCGGGAAAATTAAACGCCCTATCAGTAAGTCCAACAAGTTGTAAAATTTCGTTAACATCTCTTTTGATTTGATCTTTATTAGCGCCAATTGTTTCCATTGGATAAGCAATATTTTCGTATGATGTCTTTTTGTTAAACAATTCATAATTTTGAAAAACAACTCCAATTCTTCTTCTAAGATTAAAAAGGTCTTTTGCTCTAATCTGATGAACGTCTTGATTCATAAAAAAAATCTTGCCTTGTGTGGGGCGTTCTTGAACAAGAAGCAATTTAAACAAAGTTGTCTTACCAACTCCAGACTTTCCCACGATTGAAACAAATTCTTTTTCTTTTACTTCAAAAGAAACATCTTGCAATGCAACAACTGGATTCTGCCCAGAACGCAATTCATATATTTTTGTAATATTTTCAAATTTAATCATTAAATGTGTTGCTTAATAACAAATCTACCACTTTATTTTATCTTTATCTCTGCCTCTATAAACTCATCTAAATTTCCATCTAAAACTTCTTCAATATTTGAAGATTCAACTTTCGTTCTGTGATCTTTTATCATTTGATAAGGATGTAAAATATACGATCTAATTTGACTTCCCCATTCTATTGAAACCGCCTCTCCTTTTGCCTCTGCTAATTTTTTTTCCTTTTCCTTCTCCTTTATTTGATACAATTTAACACGAAGCATCTTCATTGCCTTGTCTCTATTCAACCCCTGCAATCTCTCGCTCTGACACGAAACACTAATTTTTGTGGGCAAATGCACTATCCTTATAGCCGTATCTCTTTTATTTACATTCTGACCACCTGGACCCGACGCTCTAAAAGTATCAATTTTAATATCTTCTGGCTTAATCTCTATCTTTAGCTCCTCGTCTTTTATAATTTCAGGCAAAGCCTCAACAAATGCGAAAGATGTATGCCTCAACTTCTGAGACGAAAAAGGAGAAATTCTAACCAACCTATGAACCCCTGTTTCTTTTTTCAAAAAACCATAAGCGTAGCTCCCTTGTATTTCAAATGTTACAGATTTTACTCCTATACGCCCATCTGGCCCACCAGGCTCTCCGAATGACTGATGCAAAACTTTTACTTTAAATCCCTTGCTCTCACAATATCTTTGATACATCCGCAAAAGCATTGCCACCCAATCCTGCGCATCAACACCACCAGCTCCAGAATATATTGAAAAAATCACGCCACCCTTATCATATCGTCCCGAAAGAAAAACTCTGAAGCTCTCTTTGTTAACTTTATCCTCCAATACTTGATATTTTTGCTCTAATTCGCTTTTTAATATTTCGTCTTCTTTTGATAACTCGCTTAAATCCTGCAAATCAGATAATTCTTTTCTAAATTCCTCAAAAAAACCCCTCTCTTCTTGTAAATCAGCAAGTTCACGACTAAGTTCAGTTGCTTTTATATTCTCATCCCAAAAACCTGGTTCTTGTTTTTGTTTTTCTATCTCTTTAATTCTCTTTTTTTTGCCAGATAAGTCAAAGACAATCCTCTAAATAGAGGAGTTTATATAATAATTCCTTCAAATGTTCTTCAAAATTTTTCATACTATTTTATCTGACTATATATTTTAGTATAACAAAAAACAAGGAAAAATAAAGCGTATTCTATCAATAAATATTTTGATTAAAAAGAGCCAGAGATCGGATTTGAACCGATGGCCTAACGCTTACGAAGCGTTTGCTCTACCAACTGAGCTACTCTGGCCAATACATCTATACTTTATTTATAATATAAGTGAGAGCGTAAAACAATACCATAGACCTGTTGCTTATTAAGCAACGGATCTAATGTTCTACCTTCTTATAAGTCTAATTTTAAGTAACCCAAAAAAATATCAAAAAATTGCTATTTTCATCTTCCTGTGTATAATAAAAAATAGAACATTAAAAAAGGAAAATAAAAATGGCTGGCACAAAGATAAATTTGAAAACAAATTGGAAATTTATGCAAAAAGAGAATCAAGGCGAAATAGTTTGTTTTGCTCTACGAAAAGGAAAAACAGCTTAGGGGAGGTGATAAAAAATGACAGAAAATAGAATTGGAAAATTAAAAATAAAATTTAAGGTTGAGATAAAAAAAGGCGAAGATAAAGAAGTGTTTAATTTCTCTATGGACAAAGAAGATGAAGAGTAAGCCTTTTAATGGAGGAAAATTGAAATGAATAATGAAACGGAAGAATCGGAAGAATTTGCTGAAGAATGCGACTGCGAAGAAGGAGGCGAATTTTGGGAAAATGAGCAAGCAATGGTGGATCAAAGAACGCTTCTTTTCAGGCAAAAAGAATGCAAAATCATAAGCTGGGAAATTAGCGAAGATGAAAATGGAGAAGAATGCTTTTTTATCACCATATACAAAGATGATTTCAAAAAATCTTATTATGTGGGTCTCTCTAGAACACTCGCAGAACAAGAAAAACTAAAAGGACTTAGAAGACTATTAGAAAAATTTCTAGAATCTTACCCCTATGACAAAAAATGCAATCCTCCAAAAAAAATAATTAAGAACGCTGAAACAAGAAAAAACTACAAAGAAACAGAATGCCAAGCAATAAGCTGGGGAATTGATAAAAATGAGAATAGCAAAAAAAGCTTTTTAATCGCTGTATATTTAGATAAGCTCGGAAAAACATTTTTCAAAAAATTTAACGAGACGCCCGAAGAACAAGAAAAACTGAAAAAACTGAAAAAACTGTTAGACGAATTCATAATAGAAGAAATTGTCCCTGGATATATCTAAAATAAAAAAAGAGGTTGCAAAAATTATGAAAACAACAAGTGATAGTATAAAAAAACCCAAAAAACCCGAAATAATTGATTGGGTTAAAAAACGATCAAAATACACTACACATAATGGCGACGCAATAGGATGGTATTTTGATAATGAAAAGGAAACTATTCAATTTATTCTATTTAGCGACGCGCTCAAAGCGACATTTGTTGTCAATCTTGATCAAAAAAATAAAGAAATACTAGAAAGATTAGAAGAAAAATTAAAAAACTTTTTAAAAGATGAAAAAGTTAAAAATACAGAAGAGAGAGAAAAAAACGATATTAATAGAGCATATATATAAATAAAAACTCTACTTTTCTCTACTACATCAAACAAAATTCCGCATAAGCGGAATTTTTTATTTCTTTATTATCACAATCAATTAATAATTTAAAAAGCGCAATTTTCGCTTTTGCTTTATATAATAAGTAACGCATCCCAAAATTAAATAAGAAACAAAAAGCCAAATCAATGAGATCTCCAAGTTCAAAGAGCTATAAATAGTATTGGAAAATAAATTTACAATTATAACGATATAACTCAACATCATCCAGCAAAACCAAGACAAAATCCACGCTAAAAATGAAGAAAAAATTCCAATCAAACTAAACAAAAAACCAAAACCTAAAACAAATGGCAATAAAGGAACAATTAAAAGATTTACTATCGGGCTCACCAAAGATATATAGCCAAAATTATAAATTAGAATAGGTAGAGTAAAAATCTGCGCCGCAAATGACATAGCGAGAATATCTCTAATAAATCTTATTGGAATTATTTTCATATAATCTTGAAAAATCGGCATCCAACAAATAATCCCAAAAACGGCTAAAAACGACAATTGAAAACCAATATCAAATTTTAAAAGAAGCGGATTATCCACAAGCATTAAAACGGCCGCAAAAACTAACGCCCTATCTGAAACAGCGGAACGCCCTATTTTTTGCGCAAAAAGAAAAAGTCCACCCATAATGCCAGCCCTTATCGCTGAAGGTGGTGCTCCAACCATAATAATAAAAAATGCGAGTAAAATAATCGTAAAATAAAACGCTTGTCCGCGCCAAAGCCCTAAACCAATTCCAATACTCATCAAAATCCCCGATAAAATAACAATGTGCACTCCCGATATGCAAGTAATATGTCTTACTCCAGCAATATTTAATTTTTCTTTCCATTTGTCGGAAATTTCATTTTTATCTCCAAAAATCATTGCTCCTAAAATAGCGCTTTGTGGCGGAGAGATATTTTCATAAATTGAATTCCTTAATTTATTTTTAAATTCCAAAATTTTTGCGTAAAAAATATTACCCTGATCTTTCTTGAGTAATATAATTTTAGGAGTATACATGACTGAATAAATCTCGTCTTTTGCCAAATAACCCCTATAATTAAAATCTTCAAATTCTTTCGGGGTTTTTAATTTGCCAATGATTTTCAATTCATCGCCATATTGATATTCTGGATACTTTCTCGCTGTGATTAAAATTTTGCCATTGTTTATTTTTTCAAATGTTATCTCGCTTTCTTTGCTATTCAATAATTCATAAAACTGAATTTGTTTTGGTTCTACTATTATCCTCGTTCTTTCATCTCTCTTGTCTGGCTCAGCAATAACAACGCCCCTTACAACAACTTCTTGATTTGCATCATTAAAAATCAATAACTCATTATTGCTTACTGACAACTCTACTGTTTGGTATCTCCAAACGCCCAAAATCAAAAATAACAAACAAAAACCGATAATTATCATCCTCGCATCCCTTAAAAAAACGGAAAAGAAAACAAAAAAACATCCCAAAATTAAAACTCCCAGTATCACAAGCTGGGAAAAATAAATTATTGAACTGATAAAAATACCGGCGATAAACGCCAAACATAAAATAAAACAAATTTTTGACAAACTCATCTATTTGGCTTGAATTAGCAAAGACTTAACCCAACACTTAATTAAAATCCGAGAAACTCTTTAATTTTAAAAGATGGGATAGTTATAACCTTTCCCTCTATATCAATCGTATTCATTCCAACCAAGTTTCCCTCTATATCGAAAAGAGAGCTTCCTGAAAGATAATATTTTTCAAAAATATTGGTATGAATTGCATTCTGAGTAAAATACTTAACAATCCCCTGATTTACTATTTTTCGCACAATCTCTTTTCCATCTTCCTGCGTTTGAAAAACTACACCCAAAAGAAAAATATTTTCTCCTAATTTTATTTTCTCAAACTCAAAAAAACTTACAGTATAAAGATTAGAAATATCAATTTTCAATAAAACAAAATCTGAATTTCTTTGTAATATTTCAGCTGAAAATTCCCTACCATCTAAAAATAAAGTTACTTGCGATTGTTTCGGCGCAATGTCGGATAAGGTCAATATCAAACCATCAGAAGAAACAATCAAACCAGAACCACTTATGCGTTTACCCATTTTGGTTACACTTTTTATCCCCACAATTGCTTTTTCTGTTTTTTCAATCGCATTTTTAAAAGCAACATTCTCCTGAATAATAATCTCTTCTCTATTATTAATGACTAATTCCCTTTCATTATATTTTTTCACAAAATGAAACGCATTAGCATAAGAATGCTCAGCCAAATAAGGCAAAACAAAAGCATGACTTAAAATTCCGCCAAATATTCCAATCATTAAAAATCCCAAAATTCTACAAAATGATTTAAACATATTATTGAGCTTTTATTTTATTTTTTTTCTTTTTAATCGCAGGTCCTTGCGATGTTTTAAAAACGATTTCATTGTCTTTTACATCAATAATAACTTTGCCCTTTTCTTGAACTTCGCCAATAACAATTTTCAAAGCCAAAGGATCTAAAACCAATTTCTGGATAACTCTTTTCAATGGCCTAGCTCCTAAATTTAAATCAAACCCTTGCTCAGCAAAAAGTTCTTTAGCAAAATCTACAATCTTAATCTCTATGCCTTTTGTTTTGAGTCGTTGTGCAACTTTCTCTAATTCTAAATCCACTATTTTCCTAATATCTACCTTGCTCAAATAATTAAAAATAATTATATCATCAACTCTATTCAAAAATTCGGGACGAAATCTATTTTTCAAAGCATCTCTTACCTTATCCTTTAACGCTTGTTTGCTTTTAATGCTTTCTTCACCTAAAAATCCGAGTGACTCCATTTTAGCAATATACTCTGACCCTACATTAGAAGTCATAATCAAAATAGTATTTTTAAAAGAGACCGCTCTTCCTTTGGCATCAGTTAGTCTGCCGTCTTCCAATATTTGGAGTAAAATATTAAAAACCTCTGGATGTGCTTTTTCTGCTTCATCAAGTAAAATCACGCTATATGGACGCCGCCGAATTTTCTCAGTAAGTTGTCCGCCTTCTTCATACCCTATATATCCTGGCGGAGAACCTATAATCTTAGAAACGCTATGTTTTTCCATATATTCCGACATATCCACGCGAATCAAAGCGTTTTCATCATTGAATAAAAATTCCGCCAAAGCACGAGCAAGCTCTGTTTTCCCTACTCCGGTTGGACCTAAAAACATAAACGAACCCAACGGCCTATTCTCTTCTGAAATTCCAGCCCTACTTCTTCTAATAGCATTTGAAATAGCTGTTATTGCTTCTTTTTGACCTATCACTCTTTTACGAATAAGTGTTTCCATTTTTTCCAACTTTTTAGCTTCTTCTTCTATCAATCGCATTAAAGGAATTCCTGTCCACCTTGAAACAACATTCGCCACTTCTTCTTCTCCGACTTCTTCTCTTAAAATTTGGTGTTTTTTTCGAAAACGCCTAAGCTCTTTTTCTTTTTTTTCAATTTTTTTCAAAAGCGCTGGTATTTTTCCATATTTAATTTCAGCCGCTTTTTGAAGATCGGCTTCCCTTTGAGCTGTTTCAGACCGAAAAACAAGATTATCAATTTCTTTTTTTAAATTTCTAATACCTTGGATTAAATCCCGTTCTGTTTTCCATCTAAGCTCAATCACTTTTGCTTTTTCTTTTAAGTCAGCCAACTCTTTACTACAAACGCGCAATCTTTTTTTTGAATCAGGAGATTTCTCATTCTTTAAAGCTGTTTTTTCAATTTCCAAACGCTGAACCTCTCTTTTAAATTCATCAAATTCAACGGGCTCTGATTCAAGTTCAAGACGCAGTGCAGAAGCTGCCTCGTCCATCAAATCCACTGCCTTATCTGGCAAAAATCTATCAGCAATATAGCGATGAGAAAAATCCGCAGCTACTTGTAGAGCAGAATCTTTAATCCTCACACCATGATGAAGTTCATATTTTTCCTTAAGTCCACGCAAAATTGCCACAGTATCTTCAACGGTAGGTTCGGCAACATAAATCGGTTGAAACCTTCTTTCTAAAGCAGAATCTTTTTCAATATATTTTTGATATTCTTTTAAAGTTGTTGCTCCGATTGCTTTTAATTCACCCCTTGCTAATGCTGGTTTCAAAAGATTAGAAGCGTCTATTGATCCTTCGGCAGCGCCAGCCCCAACCAAAGTATGCAACTCATCAATAAATAAAATGTATTTACCCTTGCTACGATGAATTTCTCTAAGAAAACTTCTTATCCTATTCTCAAACTCTCCACGATATTTTGTTCCAGCGATTATTGAACCAAGATCCAAACTAATAATTTCTTTATTTTTTAAACTTTCAGGAACTTCTTTTTTGATAATTCTCTGAGCTAAACCTTCAACAACAGCGGTCTTCCCAACTCCTGCTTCGCCTATCAAAACAGGATTATTTTTTGTCCTTCTGGACAAAATCTGCATCACGCGACGAATTTCAGTTTCCCTACCTATAACAGGATCAAGTTTGCCATCTTTTGCCAATTGAGTTAAATTTCTCGCATATTTTTCCAACACCTGATATTTTGATTCTGGTTCTGGATCAGTAATTCTCGCGCCTCCCCGAATTTCAGCTAAAATTTTTAAAACCTTATTATAATCTATCTTTTCAAATTCAAGTACTGAAACCTTCCCATCTAAAGACAGCTTAACAGCATTATCTAAAACTTCTTTTGCTTTTGTGTCTGTGTCAAGAAGAGCTAGAAACAAATGCTCAACTGAAACAAATTCATCGCCCATTTTTTCTGATTCCTGCCTTGCTCTTTCCAAAACTCTTGCCATATCTTGAGTTAAATAAACCTGATTAAGAGATTTTGTAGTTGCTATGGTTGGAATACCCTCCAATGCCCTATTTGTCTTACTTTTTAAATCTTCTATATTAATTCCTAATTTCTGAAGCAAAGTCAAAACAACGCTCTCTTCTTGTGAAAGCAATGCAAAAAGAAGATGCAAAGCATCTATCTGTTGTTGGCCCCTCTCACGAGCCATACCTTGAGCCGAAATAATCACTTCTTGAGCCTTATTAGTAAAATTTTCGTTATTCATCATGAGCGGGAGACGGGGATCGAACCCGCGATCTTCTCGTTGGCAACGAGACGTTCTACCGCTGAACTACTCCCGCAATGGTGCCGCAGGTCGGGCTCGAACCGACGACCCCACCCTTTTCAGGGGTGTGCTCTACCAACTGAGCTACCGCGGCTACAATAAAAATATATTATTCTATGCCCTCAACATTGCTACACTCCATGCTATAAATTAGCACTTTCTTGCATTTATATTTTAGTCAATTTATAGAAATAGGTCAAGTTTTCTATCTTTATTTAAAAAGAAAAAGAAGTTTTGCAACTTCTATTTTTTATTTTTTTAGACTTCTTCGCCAAAGGCCTCCCCGATTGACTTTTCGCTATATTTAGACTCTATCTCAAATTCACAACCTTTCACAACAAGCAAAGATAATGCTTTCATCTCATTCAGAAAACTTGAATTTTTTAAATAATAAAGCCAAAGCTTGTTTTCAGAACTAAACGCTAAAGATTGCAACATTATACCCCGAATGGCATCAACAATTCTTTTTGCGAATTCTCGTCTATTTTCTATCTTTCCGTGCTCAAGATTAAGCAATGCCGCCTCAGTCCGATCGCCACAAATTGTTTTCCATTTATTTAATCTGCCAACAGATTCTACACTCATATCTATTGTTGACAAAAACTGTTCCACTTCCTTATAATCGCCAGAGATTTCCTCTAAAAACGATATTGAAAACAAAGAAATTAACCTATGCGTGTTTTCATCTTGCATTGAGCCCTCATCTATTGCCTGTATTTCTCCCTTTATAATCTCTAAGATTGAAACCGCTCTTGCGTCAGGATTCATATTGACTTTACCACCACGCCCTTTACCGACTCTTTGCATATAATCCGTGAAGTGTTTTGCCGACTCTTTTTCTTTCTTAACCAAGATAGAATTTTTCTCCATTTCCCTAAAGACTGTTTCTGAAAACTTCTTATTGTTTTCTATATTTTTTTTCAATCGCGAAATTCTCAAAAAATCATTTGCTCGCTTAAACTCTTGCAATGCGCTAAACATATTTATGTTTGATAATTCAGCATAACATTGACTAATTCCCGCCAAACTTGCGCCTGCACCCCTAACATCCATGGCCTTTCTCTGAAATATCAAAGCTTGCTCATATGTTGAGACTGCTGACACGAAATCGCCGAAAGATTGACCAATAAACGCCAAGTTATGATGCATATTCCCGAGATGGAGAATATCATCAATAAATTCGCAATTTAAATAAAGAATCGCCTCCTGCGCTCTCGTTTTAGCAAGATTAAACAAGTGCAATAACTCGTCATCAAAAATTCCAGCGACATAAACAACTTTTGCTGCATTAAATGCTGAATAAGCAACATCTAATAAAGCAATCTTATCATTTGGCATTGACCTAAGTCGCATCTGTCTCATCTTTAACGCAACTACAAAATATTTTCTTGCTCCTTTGTAATCCCCAAACGCCTCCAAAATTTTACCTTGTTCCTCAAAAATTTTTGAAATTTGAGGTTGCAGATCTGTAGTCTCAAACAAAATAAATTTCTCACGAAATTTAGCAAGAACCTTCTCCAGCTTATGAGTCCGATTCAAGTTAAATTTTATATCATCCAGTCTCTCTTGCGCTAAATGAAATTCATTCATATGCCTCGCCTCTCTAATAAGCTCTATTTTTGCTTCAAATTCTTCTATTCTTTCTATCATTTCCACGCCTCCTAAGCATGTATGTTGATTTTAATGTACAAATTAGAAAATTCTTTTCTAAATTCTCTATTTAAAGAATACCTCACTTTAATGAATTTGTCAATATTACACAAAGAAAAATCCCGGATTGTCTCAACAAAACCGAGATTATTTTATATTTTTTCACTACTCTTGCGTAGAAGCAATCACTCTAACTCCATACTAGCTTTTTTACAAAAAAAAGCGAAAATAGCTGAGTCTATTCCGCCAGAAACACCTAAAACAGCCCGAATCTTTCCACGCTTTTTAAACTCTTTTTTTAAAAAAGCGCAAATCTTTTTTTCTGTAATTTTATTATCTAAAAATAAACCATCCATACTATTCAAGATTGCTAAAATACTTAATTAATCCTTGTTTAAATTTTTCTAAATTTTCATTTTTAATACGGAAACCAGAAGCAGGTGGATGCCCGCCATATGTTTTAAGAAGTTCCTTACAGCTATCCATTGCTTTCACACTATCTATCCCTCTAGGCGTTCTCACTGCTCCAGGACTTTCATCTTCGCATTTCTTGAAAAGAAAAACTGGCTTATTATATTTCTTACAAATTCTTGACGCAGACGGACCAAGCAAAACCAATGGCCAAGAAACATCTCCTTCAAAAATAATAGAAAAATCTTCATCCATCTTTACTCTCTCATCAATTTCATAAAAGATTCTTCTTATTTCTTCTTTTCTTTTGTTATTTTTTTCAATCAACATTTCAACCATTTCTTTTGCCTTGCTTAAATCGGTTTCAGTTAAAAGCAAATAAATTTCGTTCAAATGTTCTTTCGGTCCACTCCCGATAGATCGAGACAAAACTACTGTTCCGCCGGAATTCAATGGTGGAATAATTTTTAATTTAGCTTCTTCAATATTAATCTCTCCAACGCAATTAGTTAGCTCTATCAATGCTTTCAATCCGACTCTCTTAGTGTTGGCCAATGCTAATAATCCAGATTTAACTATTTCCACATTATCATCTTCCAAAATCATCATATCAGCCAAAGTAGCCAATGCCACCAATTCAAGATATTTTTCTGGCTCATCCCATTTTCCCGCTTCAATAAGCATTGATTTAACCAATCTATAAACAACGCCAGCAGCCGCGAGCTCCTTAAAAGGATATTTGTCATCTGGCTGTCTGGGATCAACAACAATTGAAGCAGCTGGCAAACGCCCCAATATCTTATGATGATCAACGATAAGCACTTCAAAGCCCATTTCATTTGCCAACTCTACTTCCTCAAAATTTCCTATTCCGCAATCCAAAGAAATAAATAAAGCAGGAGCCCTATTTTTTAAATAATTAAGCGCAAATTCATTTATACCATAACCCTCTGTTTCCCTGTCAGGAAAATAAACAGCTTCTACTTTTCCACCAATATCTTTAATGGCCTCCTCTAAAAGAATAACCGAAGATGCGCCATCTAAATCAGCATCTCCGTAAAGAATAATTCTTTCGTTGTTCGCAATAGCTTTCAATATTCGCATTGAAACCTCTTTTATATTTTTTATTTCCATATTTTATTCAAAAATCTAATTAAATTGTTTTCACCATTTTAACAATTTACCACTACAAATACAAGAAAAACAGGTCAAACCTATTGCCTGACCTGTTTTCACAAATATAATTCAAAATTTTCTTAACACTTCTATGCCTGGCAATTTTTCATTGCTTAAAAACTTAAGCATTGCTCCGCCACCAGTGGAAACATAATTAAACTTGTTTCTTAATTTACGCTTACCCAAAAAAGCAACTGTGTCGCCACCACCAACGATAGAATATGCTTTAGATTTAATAATGGCTTTAGCAATAGCCAAAGAACCATTAGAAAATCTTTCTTCTTCTATCGCTCCCAAAGGACCATTCCAAAAAATCGTCTTTGCTTCTAAAATTTTTTCCTTAAAAAGTTTTATAGTTTTTGGACCAATATCTAAATCTCTTCCCTTATAACAAATCCCATCTATTGAATAAATTATTTTTGATGAAAATTTTAATTTTATATGTTTTTCCTTTAGCTCATCTCCTATCAAATTTGCAATTAAAACACAATCGGCAATTTGCGAAATTTTATCAATAAATTTAGCTTTAGTTTCTACTTTTTTGCCTCCAGCCAAAACCATCAATGGATGCTCAGAATTTTTCATTAAATTCTTAAAAATTTTAATTTCTTTCTCTAATAAAAGCCCTGATCCTGATGGCAGATATTCTGTAATTCCAACTGTTGAACTATGCGACCGATGACAAACAGCGAAAGCATCATTAATATAAATATCTCCAAGTTTTGCTAATTTTTTAGCAAAACTTTTATTATTTTGTTTTTCTTCCTTATAAAATCTTAAATTTTCTAAAAGCACGATGTCTCTATCTTTCATATTTGATATTTCCCTTTCTACGTCTTTACCAATACAATCATTCAAAAATTTAACTTTCTTGCCAAGCAACTCTGACAATTTTGAAACAATAAGTTTTAATGTATATATTTTTTTTGAATTTCTACTATCATCTGGACGACCAAGATGGCTCATTAAAATTACTTTCGCATTATTTTTTATTAAATATTTAATAGTTGGAATTGTTTGCTGAATACGAAAATCATCTAAAAGACCACCCCTTTTATTTAAAGGAATATTAAAATCGCATCTAACCAGCACTCTCTTTCCTTGAACATTAAAATCTCTAACAGTTTTTAACATATTAAATAATCGTTAAAGCTGGACAAACCAAGTATCAAAACTTTACGGTTTCTCCAGGTTTAATAACGCCCTTTTTATCTTCTTGTTCTTTATCTTCTTGTTCTCTCATAACATCAACCGGAACAAATCCCGATTCATCTTCTCTCGCCTCTAATTTTGATTCTTCTTTAATGTCTTGATTGACCACTGCTTCGTCAGAAGAAGATTTAACTACCTGTTTTAAAGATTCTTTTAATGCGCTCTTTAATTCTTCTAAATTAACCACTTTCCTTTCTTTTTTAGGCCTTTCTTTTCTACGCTCTTTCAAGCTAAAAAACTGTCTTGACTCTACCTTTTTAACATCTTTCAAAGAAATAATTTTTTCAACTTCTTTTTTTTCTTCCTCTCTTGGTCTCTCTTCTGATTTGCCTACATTTGGCAACTCCTGTCTTTTTCTTTCTTCTAGTTTAAAATCAGCACCCTCTTTTAGCTTTCCTGCTTCGCTCACCTTTGCTTCGCTTTGACGAAGCAAATCAACAGTAGTTTTAGTAGAAACTTTTGGCTCTATGGGTCTATTAAAAAACGGCTTTGAATTCTGTTTGTATGAACTGTCATCGCTTCTATTGCTCGGAGAAGGACGATAAGCTGATACCCTTTCTTCTTCAAGTTTTTTTCTACAAGGTTTGCAAAATATTGGACGCTTACCATCTGGCTGAAAAACTACCTTAGTTTCTTTTCCACATATAGAACATACCGCGTCGTAAAGCGTTGGTGGTGTCGGAGCCTGAGGAACTTCTTTCATATCTTCCACGCCCGTCCATTTTATTATTTTTTCCTCAATTACTTTTCGCGGAACAGCATATTGCTCGCGAGAAACACTAATAATTTTTTCAACATTTTTTTGAGGAGCAGAGACTGGAACAAGCGTAACAGCTGAAAAGGGCCGTCCAGCAACCCCGTCAATCATTAATTTCAAATATATATTATATTTTGTTAAATTCACAAAATCAAAAGCATTGAAGTCTGGCAAAAATTCTTTTTCTAAAAATTCGGCATCTTCAGCCCCAACACGGAAAGAAATTAAAGTTCCCACATTACCAAACACAGCATCTCTAACTATTTCGTCCATTTGCGCTATATACTGATGACCCAAAATCAAAGCCAAACGATACTTTCTTGCTTCAGACAAAACATTAGCAAAAGATTCTGTAGCAAAATTTTGAAATTCATCAACATATAAAAAGAAATCTTTTCTATCTTTTTCGGGCATATCTACTCTTGACATAGCCGCCAACTGTAATTTGGTAATCAAAAGAGCGCCCAAAAGACGAGAATTATCTTCTCCTATCCTTCCTTTGGACAAATTTACAATCAAAATCTTCTGTTCATCCATTATTCTCCTCATATTTATCGTGGATTCAGTTTGTCCAATAATATTCCTGATGATAGCCGCTGAAATAAATTGTCCTACCTTATTTTGAATAGCGGCTGTTGCCTCAACTTCATACCTCTGATTATAACGAGCAAATTCCTGAACCCAAAAGGCTTTTACAACAGGGTCTGTAACCTTATCCACTATTTCTTTTCTATAATCAGGATTTGACAACATTCTATTAACCCCCAAAAGAGTAGATCCTGGATATTCAAGAAGAGCTAAAATACAATTATTTAAAATATATTCCATTCGCGCTGACCAAACATCTGGCCAAATCTTTTTAAAAACAGCCATTAATCCGCTAGCAACAAGATGTCTATATTCGGGATCAACATTTTCCATAATATTAAAAGCGATCGGATAATGCATATCCGCTGGATTAAAATAAACCACATCCTTGATCCTAGATGCTGGAACGTAATTCAAAAGCTCCTCCGCTGCTTCTCCATGCGGATCAATAAAAGCCATACCTTTTCCAGATTGAATATCCTGAACAGCCATATTTTGAAGCAATACGGTTTTCCCCATTCCAGTTTTTCCTATCACATACATATGCCGACGCCTATCATCGGTTTTTATACCAAATTTCTTTCTTGAATCCCTAAATGTTACTTCTCCAAAAAAATTAATACCAGACATAAAAAATTAAAAAGTTAGAACAAAATAAAAAATTAAAATCTAAAAAATCAACAAAACAATAAATTATTCCAAATCTCAAATTATTCCTCTATTGGAAGTCCTGTTGGAGGTTCTCCCTTCTTAACTTCAACACGAGGAACAAAAGGAGCAGATGTAACGCCTTTTCCAGGAAAATGAAATATCGTTGCCAATTCTTCAATATTTAAAATAAAACGACCGCTACCAAATGGAAAAAATGGAGAATCTCTATTTATATAACGCTTAATCATACCCCTTTTTTTTACAAAAAGCCTACGAGGCACAAAAATATTCCAAGGAAGAAACCAATGCTTATGAATCTTAGTTATCGTGGACGATAAAGGAATCAGCGAATTAAGATTAGTTGTAGCGAATTGATTAAAAAATCCGAAGGGAATTGCTTTTTGCCCCCCAAAGAAAGCATCTTTTTTCGCTAAATAAACAAATCTTATATAACAATGAAAACAGGGCTTTGATATTTTCCTTTCTATTCCGCCTATAACTTCTCTTTCTCCTGAAGTAAGCATCATTTCTGGAAAAGACAATCTTGCTTCAGTATCTTGTTTCACTGATTGCATTGCATTATCTGGATCCATCAATATCTCCATTGTGTCTTTGGCTGTTTCATGAGCTGTTGCCCTAAGTGTCTCAAAAACTTCTATTTTTCCAGATTCTTTTTCAGGTCTGCCAGCCAATTTATCAATAATTTTTTTACCACGATCTTCATAATTTTCATCATCCAGAGTAACAGAAGATAAATTTATTTGAATCCACAATTGCTCTCCGGGCTTAAATTTTGCCAAACCCTCTAAAAGCGTAGACATGGGATCTATTCTTTTTTCTTCTTTCGATGTTTGAGGCGATTCTTCAAAAAAATTTTCATAAGTTTTAATCGGATAAACATCTTCCTTTGACAGCTTATAATCGCATCCCCACATATCCCAATTTTTATTTGGAATATCCTGAGGAACATATTTTGTATAATCATCAACAATAGAAATTTCAGCATCAGGATACTGTGAATAAATAGACGCTTCCACAGCATTTCTGCTTTTTTCTGGAATTCTAATAAAAAAATGTGGCTCGCCTCCTATGCTTACAATTTCTATAGAAATAGATTTAAGATCTTTTCCCTCAATCCACTTTTCCCACCAATCCGCAGGATCATATATGCTTCCCCAGATACTAGAAAAAACCTGTTCCATAGATCTAATAGGTTTTAAAACCTCTTTTGGAATTTTTATCTCTAATGTAATTGATCTAACACCTTTCCAAAATATATCAGCTCGCCACCATTTCCAAAAATATATAAAAAATTTAATCAAAATAAGTGGGAATAAAACCCACCACCAAATCATCAAAAACTCCCAAGTATATTCTAAGATTGGGAGAACAACAGCTGACAACTCTTTGAATGTCTCTAATGTAATTTGCTGAGACATAAAATTTACGCTTAAACAGTTCTTATTGTGTATTTTCCCTGTTCATCTTTGAGAAAATATTTTTTATTATTAAGATTCAATAGAACAGTATTCTTCTTAACTATCCTCTGATTTAAAACCTCCCTCATAACATCCTCCTGATGCAATGGTTTTTTTGCTTTTTTTAATACACTTAAAATAACATCTTTTACTATGCCAGATTCATACCCCCATTCTTTCAAGGCATACATGCCTCTTCCAACCCAAACAAATTCTTTTCCCTTTATTAATTCATTATGAATTGTTTGAGGAAGAGTTTTATTTTTTATTAAATATGTTTTATTTATAAGTTCAGCTACTTGAACAAAATGTAAAGGTTTTTTCTGTTTCTTAAAAACCAAATACGCCCAATCCTTAACCCCGCGAGGATTAATTTCTGGCCAATCTTTCAAGCCAAACAAACCCTCTGGTCCCTTTTTAATCACCTTTGAGAGCTCAAGACAAGAAGGTACTGTGTCTTGTTTTAAACATAAATTACAAGAGATTGCAAAACCGTCTAATGGCAATGGTTTTTTTCCTTTTTCAAGTTGTTTATAAAACAAGCTAAGCGCTTTTTGCGCCTCAACAAACGAATCTTTGCCAAGTGACCATAAAGTGTGTGTCTCTTTTGTTTCACTAAACCTTTTAAATGGTTTTTCCACTGTTAATAAAAAGAAAACTTGATTTTTAAATTTTGAACCACCTAAAAAATCAAGTAAAACATCTTCCCTTCTTATATTTCCAGTTTTCTTAAATTCATTAGTAAAATGCTGAAAAACATTTTCGCATTGCTTTGTTTCTAATCCAATTCTTGAAAAACCGTCATTTTCAATCTGGCGAACCCTTTCTCGTGTTATCCCATAATTTTTACCTATTGATTCCAATGTCTCTCTTTTACTATTTTCGTCCCCCAAACCAAAGCGACGCGAAATCACCTCTCTAGTTCTTAGAGGCAAATCTTTCAAAAGATCATCACAAATTTTTTTATAATTTATCATTTTGCTTTTCATTATTTCTTTATAACACATCATAAAAATGTGTCAATGGTTTTAACTAAATTTTCAAATTTTCTTTTCTCTCCCATATTTTAACCAACTCACCAAAAGTGGTGGGGCTAAAAATAAAGAAGAATAAGTCCCAGCGATAATCCCAAATATTAAAACAAAGGCAAACGATTTCAACGTTTCTCCTCCAAAAAAGAATAAAGATGATAAAACAAAAATTGTAGTTAAAGATGTATTAATAGAGCGGCTAAAAGTTTGATGCAAAGATTTATTCACAACCTTTTCAAAATCTTCGCTATTTCCCGTTAAAAGATTTTCCCTAATTCTATCAAATACAACAACGGTATCATTAACCGAATAACCCAAAACAACAAGTAAAGCAACAACAATTGGAATAGAAACTTCTACTCCATAATAGAACCCTAAAGTTGCAAGAATTCCTGATGGAATTAAAACATCATGACCCAACGCAACCAATGCCACGATACCATATTTCCAAGACCTTAACGGAATATGAATTTTTCTAAAGGCAAATGCTACATACAAAACAATAGCAAAAAGACAGAACACAACAATCATCTTAGTCTTTTCTTTTAATTCCTTGCCGATAACAGGTCCAATAGAATTAAAACGTTGTTCTTCAAAATCATGCCCTTCTTTTAATTTTTGTATTATCTCTTGATGCATTTCTTCGCCCACATCTTTAAACCTTAAAATCAAACCATTTTCACCCGTTGGCTGAGCATAAACTTCTCCTATATCAAAATCAACAAGAGCGTCTTTAATGTCTTGATTTGATGGTCTATCTTTCGCATATTCTATCTCCATAATGCTTCCGCCAGTAAAATCAATTCCAAAATTAAAACCAAAAACAATCAAACAAACAATACTCGCTGACATTAAAATTCCTGAAAAAAGATAGAAAAATTTACGATGTTTTATAAAATTAAACATATTTTAATATATCATTAACTTTGTTAGTTTTTTCCCATGAAAACTCCGGCTCAGTCCTACCAAAATGACCATAACATGCTGTTTTTTTATAAATAGGACGCAAAAGATTTAGATTTTTAATCAACCCTGCAGGCGAAAAATCAAAAACCTTGGGCAAAATTTTAGATAATTTTTCTTCTTCTATTTTACTAGTTTCAAACGAATTGATATTTATTGAAAGCGGTTTAGTCCCTCCAATAGCATAAGCGATTTGAATCTCGCATCTATCGCATAAACCAGACGCAACAATATTCTTTGCAACATAACGAGCCATATAAGCACCAGACCTATCAACCTTTGTCGGGTCTTTACCTGAAAACGCCCCTCCGCCATGCGATCCAACACCACCATAAGTATCCACTATAATCTTTCTTCCAGTCATCCCAGCGTCTGCCACAGGCCCACCAACAACAAACCTACCCGTATTGTTAATATAAAATTTTGTATTTTTTGTAATATAATTGGCGCAAACAGGTTTAATAACTTTTTCTAAAATTTCTTTTTTAATTTCAGATAATTTTATTTCTGGATCGTGTTGCGCAGCTATTACCACTGAATTCAATTCTTTTGGTTTTCTATCAACATATTTTATTGTAACCTGAGTTTTCCCGTCAGGCCTAAGCCATGGCAATGTTCCGTTTTTTCTTACTTCAGCTAATTTTTTAGCCAATTTATGGCTAAGTATTATTGACAAAGGCATCAATTCCTTTGTTTCTTTACAAGCAAAACCAGTCATCATTCCTTGATCCCCGCTTCCCTGCTTTTTCTCTCCCGTCTTCTTTACGCCTTGCGCAATATCAAGCGATTGCTCATGAACAGCATTAAAAACCGCCAATGTATGATAATCAAACCCATATTCTGGTTTGTCATAACCAATATCGCGAACAACCTTTTTAGCTAAATTATTAATATCTACCCATGTGTTAGTGGTTATTTCGCCACCAACAAGAATATAACCCATTCCAGCCATAACCTCACAAGCCACTCTGCCATATTTATCTTTGATTAAAACAGCATCTAAAACAGCGTCAGAAATCTGATCCGCAACCTTATCTGGATGACCCTCTGTTACTGATTCAGATGTGAATAAAAAACTATTCATATATTAAAAATATTAAACAATATAAATTTTAATTTATGCGTATAAATATTATTTCCAAAGCCATTTTATCTTTGCTAATTTCGTTGCTTCAAAAATTTTCAAAAAATTCTTTGTAATAAAAATTGCTGAAAACATACTCATCAAAACCCCTAAACCCAAAGTTAAAGCAAAACCTTTTACAAAGCTACTTCCAAAACCAAATAAAATCAGTGCCACAACCAATGTAGTTAAATTTCCATCCCTAATCGCTGGCCATGCCCTATGAAAACCCTCTTGTAAAGAAGACGAAAAACTTTTGCCTTGTTTTAACTCTTCTCTCATTCGTGAAAAAATCAAAATATTGGCATCAACAGCCATTCCTATTGATAGGAAAAATCCTCCTATTCCAGCCAAAGTAAGCGTAATAGGAATTAATTTAAATAAACACAAAACCAATGCAACATAAATGAACAAAGCAAAACTAGCTAAAATTCCAGGCACTCTATAGAAAAAAATCATAAATAAAATTATTACCAAAAATCCAAAAATGCCAGCAGTCAAACTTTTTTGCAAAGAAATGGCTCCCAACGAAGGACCAACTGTTTGTTGAGATATTAATGCTATCGGAACTGGTAATGCCCCAGCATTAAGGTTGCGCGCTAATTCTTTTGCTTCAACAAGCGTAAACTCGCCTGTAATTTGCGCCTTACCACCAGCAATAGCCTGCTGAACAACAGGAGCAGAAATAACTATTCCATCAATATAAATCGCCAGTGTTTTGCCAATATTTTTAGAAGTCAAATCCTTAAAAAGCTTTGCGCCCTCACCATCAAATTGAAGCAAAATTAATGGCTGATAAGTTGTTTGATCAAAACCAATTTCAGCTTTCTCTAAATACTTCCCTGTTAAAATCGTTTCTCTATAAATATCCTGAGTCGCAAATTGCCAATTTTCTATTTTCTCTAATTCTATCATTATTTCTTGCTCTGTCTTGCCCTGCTCACTGAGCTCTTTCCCCATTTCATTAATTTCCTTCTGCTTATCATAAATTTCCTTTATTTCTTGCTCTGATTTTTCTTCTTTAAACTCTAAAAAGGGCGTTTTGCCAATTTCTCTAATCGCAGTCGCAGAATCTTTCACACCCGCCAACTCAACAATCAACCTGCAACTATTGTCTGTTTCCTGAACTTGAACTACTGGCTCTTGAGCGCCAAAAAGATTAACCCTTCTTTCAATTACATCTCTAAGCCCCTGCATAGAAGAATCGTGATCTTTTTGGTCTATATCTGATAAGTCTGCCTCATAAACCAAATGTGTTCCGCCTTGCAAATCCAACCCCAGCTTAAAGGGTTTTTCCCAAAAATGAGAAAGCTCCAAAGAAAATTTATCATTCAAAAAATCAACCCCCTTATCGTAGTAATTAGGATATGTAAAATTTATAGCGAAAATCGCTAAAATAATAATTAAAATTATGGGTAGTCTTTGTTTTATCATTATATCTATATATCTATTCTATTTAATAAATAAAAATTTTATCCGCTCTCTTGCCTATCATTTATCACCTATCATCTATTTTATATTTTTAACCAAAATTGTCAAATTTCTATACAACAAAACCCTAACAAAATAACAAAACCTTGACCAGATAATAATCAAAGGTTGAACTACGAATTATTTGATCTCCGATTATTTGATTAAAAACCTGCCAACAAAGCAGCAACAATACCAATTAAGAAAATTCCGTCAAATACACCCACTCCGCCAATACATAAAAACCCGATTTCCATTTTCTGAATTTTTCTAAGATTTAAAATATCAACGCCGATCAATGTTCCTAATACACCTGAAATAAAAGCGCATGGCGCTACAAAGCCAGAAGCAAAAATGAATGAGAACCCAACAGAAGCAAGAACAGGAAGAAAAATAGAAATTCCAATTCCTCTATTTGGAATAGGACGAGCCAAAGAATTAGTTAAAAAAATCATTAAAATCGTTGTGATAATAACTGACTCTAAAGGAACCTGAAATAAAAAATAAATTGAAAGCAAAATAGGAATTATCGCCCCACCAACATTAATCGCAACACCTTCCATTCTTAATTTTGGCTTGCGAATTAATCCAAAAAAAGATGATTCTTGAACTTTTACCACTCTCGTTTTAGTCAAAGGTATATTTATAGTAGATCCCAACAACATCATTAAAAGAATAATAACGGTTGTAGCAGAAGAAATACCCAAATTTTCAAATCCAACAAAAAGAATATGAAAAAAACCCATTATCAACAAAATGGGTAAAAATAAAATAAATAAAATAATGGACCAAAAAGCAATTGGCAAAAAAAACATATCTCTTATATATCTATATTAAAATCTTAACATGGGAACAAATTTTATCAAACTTGCTTTTAAAAATGCTATTCGTAACCAAATAATTAAAATAATTATGCATTTTTTCCGCAACATTTTTTATACTTCTTACCACTTCCACACGGACAAGGTTCATTGCGACCTACGCTGTTTTTTTTAGAAAGCGCTGAAGCAGTCGTAGATGTTGACGAAGATGAAGAAAATTTTTGTATTGGCGAAGAACTCATTGAACTATCAGCTTGATCTGGTTTAAGTCTTGCTTTAAAAATAACATCTGCGATATTAGAATCAATTGTCGCCAAAAAATCCTGAAAAATTCTATGCCCCTCACTCTTATACTCAACCAATGGATCTTTCTGCCCATAAGCTCTTAATCGCACCGAATCTCTTAAATATTCCATATTCTCTAAATGTTCCATCCAAAGAGAATCCAATGTCCGCAAACAAACAGCTTTTTCAACTTGACGCATATTTTCTTCGCCAAGCTCCTTTTCTTTTTCTTCGTAATCTTTTACAGAGGAACCATTGTTTTTTATTATATCTAAAACTTTTTGTTTTAATTCTTCTGGAGACGCGGAAAGAAATTCTTTTCTTTTCTTGTAAATTGATTCTCTATGTTTGTTCATCACATCATCATATTCTAAAACATGATGCCTAACATCAAAATGCATTCCTTCTATTTTTGTTTGAGCTGATTCAATCACTCCAGAAACAAGTTTGGCTTCAATGGGTTGATCTTCTGGTAAATTAAATTTTTCCATCATTGATTTTATCCGTTCACCTCCAAAAACACGCGCCAAATCATCTTCAAGTGAAAGAAAAAACCTAGTTGATCCAGGATCTCCCTGTCGCGCAGTTCTTCCACGAAGCTGATTATCTATTCTTCTTGCATCGTGGCGTTCAGTGCCAATAACATAAAGCCCACCCAATTTTTTAACTTTTTCTGCTTGCTCTTCGTCTGGCGGATTTCCACCTAAAACTATATCCACACCCCTCCCAGCCATATTTGTCGCAATTGTTACTTGTCCATACCTGCCAGCTTGCGCTATAATCTCACCTTCTTTTTCATGATGCTTGGCATTTAAAATCTCGTGTGGAATTCCTTCTCTTTCCAATAATTTGCCAAGATACTCATTTTTTTCAATAGAAACAGTTCCAACCAGAACTGGCTGTCCTTTTTCATTCGCTAATTTAATTTCTTGAACAACTGCATTAAATTTTGCTTTTTCTGTTTTATAAACTCGGTCTGAAAAATCTTTTCTTATCAATTGCTTGTTAGTTGGAACAATACTTGTTTCTAGTTTATACACCTTATAAAATTCTTCCGCTGAAGTAGCAGCGGTTCCAGTCATTCCAGCAATTTTCGCATAAAGACGAAAATAATTTTGAAAAGTAACAGAAGCCAGAGTAAGAGATTCTGGCTGAACACTAACGCGTTCCTTTGCTTCTACTGCCTGATGAAGTCCACCAGACCATCGCCTACCAGGCATCAACCTACCAGTAAATTCATCAACGATAATAACCTCTCCATTGTTTACAACATAATCCCTATCTAATTTAAACATTACCTCAGCGCGTAAACCCTGCTCCAAATGATGCAAATATTTAATTCCCTTTTCTTGATAAATATCTTTCATTCCTAAAATCTTTTCTATTTTTTCAATACCCTGTTCTGTGAGTGTTACCGCCTTCATCTTCTCGTCAATCTCATAATCAGCATCTTTTTGAAGATTAGGCATAATTTTAGCAAATTCCCCATACATCTTTGAAGATTTCATATCAGGAGCGGAAATAATCAACGGTGTTCTTGCTTCATCTATTAAAATTGAATCAACCTCATCAACAATCGCAAAATTAAAACCTCTTTGAGATTGCTTTTCCAAATTATAAATCATATTATCCCTCAAATAATCAAAACCAAATTCGTTATTGGTGCCATAAGTAATATCTGTCGCATATACTTCTTTTCTCGTTACTGGACGCAAATAACTTTCAACAACCTTAAAACCTCCAGAAACATCTCTGTCCTTATCTCTTTCGCCATTAAGCTCTGTGTTGTTTAATTCGCCATCTTTATTATTACCGTCTTGTTCGCCAATAAATGTTGGATCGTAAACATACGCTGCATTATTAACAATACAACCAAGAGAAAGCCCAAGCGCGTGATATATCTGCCCCATCCAAACAGTATCTCGTTTTGCCAAATAATCATTAACAGTAACAACATGAACACCTTTTCCCGTCAAAGCATTCAAATAAATAGGTGTTGTGGAAGTCAGGGTCTTTCCTTCTCCTGTTTTCATTTCCGCAATTTTTCCTTGATGCAAAATTATACCTCCAATCAACTGAACATCAAAATGACGCTGAGAGAGCGCTCTTCTCGCTGTCTCCCTAACAACCGCAAATGCTTCAGGCAAAATATCATCCATTGTCTTGCCATTTTCAAGCTCTTTTCTAAATTCGCTTGTTTTTTCTTTTAATTGCTCATCAGAAAAATCCTTGAACTTTGGTTCAAGGCTGTTTATTTTTTCAACTATAGGCCGTAAACTATTTATATATTTTTCATTGGCGTCGCCAAAAATTTTTTCAAAAAAAGACATACAATTCTATTATTTAATTTCCCTCCTCTCTACTTGAGAGCGTAAAGTAATATCATTTCTACTGCGATCTTAAAATTTTGGCTACAAATTATTCAGAACTCGTCAATGTATATTATCATATACATTTCCTCGTTCTTCGTAATTCTCGCTCACAATTTTCAAATCTCGCCACGAAAGCATATTACCCTACTCTCTCAATCTCTCTCCCTTATTTCTCCTAAATCGGGCAAAAGGGTTAAGATTTGTCAATTTCTTACGAATTCTTGCGCCTCTTTTAGCTTGCGCTACAATCTTCCCCTTATACTTCTTTAACTCTCTTTGCATCTCATCTTTTACTTCATCTATGGCCACTCTCAAATCGTGTGATGTAGCAACAGACCTTATGCTTTTACCGGGCAATCTTGTTTGAGCTTCAGCGCGATAAACATCTCCTTTTATGTGATGCCTTGTTTCTTTTCCAATCTCAACCCACATTTCCATTTTTGATTTTCCTTTTCCAAAAAACTCATCAAATTCTTCATTAAAATCTTCAACAAACCTTTCTAATGACCCAATTTTTTCTTCGACATAATCAGTTAACGCCTGATTTAATTCTATATTTTTTGTTTTGATAACAATCTTCATAATATATATTTATTTATTTTAATTATTATCTACAATCTCATCATCTCATTTTAAGATACACGCTGTCAACCTAAAATTTTTTTAAAATTTAAAATCCAAGATACTGAATTTCTTCTTCCAATTTTGTATTAAATTTCTTTTTCACTTCTTTTTTTGCTAAATCAATTAACGCTAAAACATTTTCTGCTTTAGCTCCGCCCAAATTAACAATAAAATTACCGTGCTTCTCTGATATTTGAGCATTGCCAACCCGTTCTCCCTTTAATCCACACTTACCAATTATATAACCGGTTGCGATTGAATTGTGCTCATCCATTGATTGCAAAATTTCATCTTTTTTAATTTCAGCTTCCAGCTCCTTGCTCCTCTCTTGCGATATTAAATTTTTAAATATTGACCCTGCCGAAGAAAATTCCAGTGGCTGTTTCTTTCTATGACTTAAATATATTTTAACCTTTTCTTTTGTTTCTTTTTTATTCCCCCTTTGAAGCTCAATCTCTATTGAAAGAATTATCAAATTTTGCTTATTTTTAAAAATACTCTCCCTATATTTGAATTTACAATCCTTATTCTTAAAAACTTTTACGGATTCGCTTTTAATGTCTATAACTTCAACAGTTTTAACAATGTCAGACATTGAACCACCAAAAGCTCCGGCATTGCCTCTTATCGCGCCACCAACAGTACCGGGAATTCCAACTGCCCACTCCATTCCTGTTAAATTATTTTCAAAAGATTTTTGTGTTAACTTACTTAACGCCAACCCCGCATCGCTTAAAATTCTTATATCTCTTATTGCAGATTTATCTACAATTTTTAATTTTTTATTTTGAATTTTAATCACCAAACCGCTATACCCCCTATCAGAAACCAATAAATTGCTTCCGCCTCCTAAAATAAAAAACAACAAATTATTTTCATTTGCTGTTTGAATTGCCTTAATTAACTCTTGTCTATTTTTAACTGCTAAAAAATATTTCGCTGGTCCACCAATTTTAAATGTTGTATAATTTTTCAAAAAGACACCCTTTTTTAAATTCGGAAAAATCTTTTTTAATTTTAGAAAAATTGGCTTGCTCATTTTAAAATAAATATTAAAAAAAGGCTTTGGCCTCTTATCTATAAAGCATTATAAAAATAGACAACAAGATGCTTGATAGATAAAAGGCCAAGAGAGCTAACTCCTCTAAGTTTTTGTGAGCGCTTACCTCTCAGCCCAACTTTATTTTATAAAACTTTTCAAAAAATAGCAATAGACGCGCCAATAAAAAAACAACAGACCTTTCCTAAGAAAGGTCTATCGTCAACTTAGATTAGTCCCCTTTCGGGAACGCTCACTACCTATATAGTAGCAAACATAAACAGATATGTCAATAGATACGCCTAATATACCTACTTACTTGGTAAAGTTTTTAAAAACTCTTCTACTTTGGGA
Organism: bacterium; assembly: GCA_030596105.1. Lineage (GTDB taxonomy): Bacteria > Patescibacteriota > Minisyncoccia > Minisyncoccales > DAOVPY01 > JAUVKU01. Next base: position 1,059 of record JAUVKU010000003.1, on the reverse strand, counting down.
GCTAATAACGGATCAATTTCTGACATCTTCAACGCTGTTTCTCTTGCTTTATCAAACTCGCCCATATTTGCGTATGTAGCTACCAAAGACGCCAAAAACTGAGTATTGTTTGGTTCAAAATCTATCGCTAGTTGCAAAAGTTCAACTAATTCCACATCTTTCTTTAAAGCGACATAAACATCAATTACTTTTTTCAAATCACCCACATTCTTTTTCCAACCATAACCTCTTTCCTCTGCGTCTTTTATTTTCTCAAGAGCTTTTTCGTTTTGCCCGTCAAACTTATAAGCCATTGCCTGATACCAATGCGAACGAGCCAATCTTGGTTCAAGAGCTATCGCTGTTTGAAGCAAATCAATTGCGTCATCTATTTTTCTTTGAATTAACTTAAACTCAGCCATATACCAATAACCCTGTTGATTTGTCGGACTTAACTCAATAGCTTTCAGCAAAACATCTTCACCAAATTTTATCTTTTCATCATCTTGATTGAAAAAATAAGAATTATTATAAAGTTTTCCTAAAAACAGATGGGGACGAAAATCCAAAGGATTTAATTCAACGCTTTTTCGCATTTCTTTTTCAGCTACTTCAAAACCCTTTACCACTTCTTCTCTATCCTGTCGCGTATCAGATGAATACTTAGTAATCTGCATAGCAAAATGCTCTCTTGTCTCATATTTATTCATCCATGTGTTTAGCGTTTTATCAAAATACACATTCGCGTCTTTCACCAATTGAGAGCTAAGCATATTTACGATATTACCAGCGCCTTGCGCTGATTTTAAACTACCATACCAAAAAACAAACAACATAGACACGATGGCTATTCCAGTTAAAACTTGTTTAGCTGACTCACCGAGTTCTTTGCCTTCTTTCCCGTAAGCTTGCGGGATCTCACTTCGCTCAACAGAAACTTCTTCTTTTTTTGTTAAAAACGCAATAAACGCCAGACACAAAAAAAACATTAAATAGGTGTTTATCATATCAAACACAAACAAATTCTGGAAAAAATAAGCCAGTAAAATAATAACCATTCCAAGAGGAATAAAAACATCA
>JAUVKU010000052.1 GCA_030596105.1 bacterium | reverse complement strand
ACTGAAATTGCAGGTTATTCTTCTTCTGATGAGTTTGTTAAGCATATTATAGAAAAAGAAGTAAATCGACTTTTGGATGCAGACAATGATCCCGAAGTTCTCGAAAGACTCAAAGGTTTAGGTTATATTTCCTGATCTGTATTAAAGTAGTATATCAATAATCAGCTTTCTAAATACAAGGCCAGTGTTTAAAATAAACCGAAATGGAAATTTTATTTGGCACCATCAACAAAATCTGTGATCTAATCATAGCGCCGTTTTCATGGGGATCAGCGGTTTTTAATATTATTGTAATAAGTTTTTTCTGCGCCCTTTTCTTGCTCTTCTTATTTAAACGAATATCGAACCAGAAAAAAATAAAACTACACCAAAAAAAAATCCTTGGGTATTTTCTTGATATAGGTATATATAGGGATCAATTTGCCAGAACCCTTATAAACCAGGTTTATATACTTAAACACATTATTATTTACCTGCGATATGTGTTCGCACCTTTATTAATAATGATGTTACCGGTGATAATCGTTTGTATGCAGATTGAGAGTAGATTGGGATATTTGCCTATCCAAATGAATAAAAGTTTCATTATTCATGCTGCATTAGATGATGAAATCACGCAAAACATGGAATCTTTGATTCCAAAAGTACATTGCAAAACATCTTCTGGGATTGTTCTTGAAACACCACCACTTCGGGTTGCATCTGACGGGAGTGTGTTTTGGCGCGCAAGATTGACGGGAACAGGGCCGCAATTTATACAAGCGGGAATCGACAGTATCGAAAACGATATTAAGAAAAAAATCACGACTGTCAATAATCAAGAAGGATTTAGCCCTAAAAGTACAAAGTCAAATTCATTTGATTATTTTCTGAATTCGGCAGAAGCGCCAATTCCTCCTGGCTCTATTTTTAAATACCTTTCCGTTAAGTATTTACCGGCAACCTATCCGTTTTTTTTCTGGAATATCTCTCCAGTAGTATACTTCTTTATTTTATCTGTAGGTTTTGGTCTGGTTATAAAACCATTTATGAAAGTAAATATTTGATTTTGTAAAGGATAGATATGTTTAAATCAATTTTTTCAATTAGAAGCTTTTTGAAATTCATCTTTTTATTTTTACTTCTTTTCCTTGTTATCTTTATAACAAATTCTATATTAAATGCATTTAAAATTAATTTTTTTACATTTAACAAAAACATGAATAGAATTATAAACCACTCTGAACAATTAAGTAAAAAGGCTCAGAATTTTGACGAAAAAGTTGCATTAACCAAACTGGGAGCTAACACACTCAATGGATTTTATTATCGTTTTGATGAAAATTTAATAGATGCCCGCCATTCAAGTAAAAAACAGAGACAATCAGTATTTGGTAAGAAAATAAAAAATATCTGTTTTGAATTCAACAGCAAAGATGATTTAATAATTAAACCTGTTCAAAAAGATTTTATCATTAAAGATGGCATATTAAAGTATAAACATAATGGGTCAAATTTTTTACAAAGTTCTAAAAAACTTAATATAGACAAGTATTCTATTGGTGAGGTAGAAATTAAGATAAAGGTAAAAAATACCAAGGAGTTAATACTTGCCTGGAGTGCTCACCTCGATGCTAAGATTGATAATTCTCTTCAAACAGCTTATTTATCTATTCTTACAATCCCTGACAACAATTTTCATACCTACAGAGTAAATGTTAAGCATGTATTTAATAAAGGTTTTTTAGAATTATTAAAACCTGGAGAACCTATAAGAAATGTTTTTCTTTACCCTCTTTCTGTTTCTTATGATGAAATAGAAATAGATTATCTTCGATTTATTTCAAAAAAGGAAAAATATACGCAAAAACCTTTTGGTGTAACATATGAAACAATAAATCACGAAATGCGAAAAGCCTTGTATATGCGTGCTTCACATAATTTAAAGTATGTTCTAAATATCCCTTCCGAAAAATCTGTTTTAAGATTTGGTATGGGAATACTGGAAAAGGATAGTCATGTTATTTTTTCTATCATGATCAAAGATGGAAATGATATGAAAGTACTTTTTTCAAATAAAATATCAAATTCGAATAAATGGCATGACGCTGCAATTGATTTGTCGCAATATGCTAATAAAAAAGTTGAGATTTCATTTTCTTGTAAATGTTCTGAAACAAATATTGCTTTCTGGAGTAACCCTGTATTGTACACTCCTCCTAAAGAACGTTTAAATGTAGTAATCGTTCTTGAAGATGCCTTAAGAGCCGATCGTATGTCCTGCTATGGATATAACCAAAAAACAACTCCTGCTAAAGACAAATTTGCAAAAAAAGGGATTACCTTTTTAAATGCTTTTTCACAAGAAACTTATACAAGAGCTTCATGCGTATCATTCATGACATCTCTGTATCCCTCAGCAACTGGAGTCTGGAACGCTTCGGAAAGGCTTGATGACAAATATTTAACTCTTGCCGAAATTATGAGAAGTCAGGGATTTTCAACCGCTTTGTTTACACAAAATTACAACGCCAGTTCATATGTAGGTCTTCATCAGGGATTTAGCACATTATTTGAACACAAAACAGTAGCTGATCATCGAGCAGATGCGCTATATAAAGGCAGAACACTTTATGGATGGCTTAAAAATAATTGTGACAGGAATTTTTTTCTTTATTTACATATACTGGATCCACATGGTCCCTACGACCCGCCCGAAGAATTCATTGCAGATTTTAAAAAATCTTTTAAAAGTGGGGGGAAAAGAGTTAAAAAAGACTTTATGTTGGATGCTCCTTGGATCGAAGCTCCAACATGTGAAAGTCGAAATTTCTTATACGACGCGGAAATCAGATACAACGATTTATATTTTAATTCTTTTCTAAATGCACTTGAAAAATATAAATTATTAGAAAATACTTTAATAATATTTATTGCCGATCACGGCGAGCATTTAGGAGAGCATTCTCTCTGGGACCATAAGGCACCTGGTTATAGACAGGTTTTACAAGTACCGATGATTTTGGTTTATCCAGAAATACTACCTATGAACAAAAGAATTGAGCAACCTGTTCAGTTGCTCGACATAATGCCTACAATATTAGATATTGCAAATATAAGAAAGAATGATCTTCTCATCCAAGGCGATTCCTTGCTTCCCCTAATACGCAAAGAAAATATTGATTTTTGGAATAACAGGTTTTGTATTTCTGAAGAGGTGAGATATAAGAGTAAAGATGATAAAACTGCATATGGATCAATTTTTTACAGAAATTGGCATATATTAAATTCTGATAAATTAAACGACACGATATCTTACAAGGTAAAAAATTTGAGCCTGAGTCTTTATGAAACTTTACAACTCGAAACACGAGTATTCGATCTCTCAAAAGATAAAGATGAGTACTTTGATTTGCTCAATTTTTTATCTGACATTATTTTTAATATGAAAACTCAATCTTTTTTAAAAAAATATAAAAAATCTAATTTAGCAACATGGAGAACACTAACAAAAAATACCGATCAAACTATAAAATACGATCCAGCCGCACTTGAACAGTTACGGTCGCTAGGTTATATTAAATAGATTAAAAAAACACCAGATTTTTTCACTTAGACTTTTTCTGTACAAGCAGCGCTACAAATCCAAGCATTAATACATAAGAAAGTAATATTGCATGAGACGCCAAGGCAAATTTCAAAGCTTCTGATGCAGACACCCCTAAAATCATAAGTCCTGCTACCCATCCACTCTCATGATTTCCAGCATTGCCAAATCCCTGAACCGGTATTAGCTGCAAAGGCAGTTGAATAGTTATAAGAAGCCACACATCGCCAAACCCCAGTGATAATCCTACAGCCTTCACTACACAGTAAAAGCACATACCAACCGCCGCCCAGATCCCAAGGCTTTCTAAAACTTCCAGCCCGCTAAATCTATAAACAGTTTGAAATATTTCAATACGACTAAATAATCCGGAAAACTTTTTACCGCATAGTTTGCCGAGGTATTTTACTATAACAGGGGAAAGACACATCCCAACGCCCGCTATAAACCAGGCTATCCTTATGGAAAATGAAATAGGAATGGAAGAGAATATTGCAGCGAAAAGTATCCAAAATCCAAGAGTTGCGATGTCTAAAAGACGCGCTTTAACTAGAATTCTTCCGCCTTCAGCCAGTGATGTCTTGGAAACAGTTTTGAGAATAACCGGTAGTGTAAAATCGCCTGTCCGAAACGGAAGCATATATGTAGCAAATCCGTGTAAACTAACAGATCGAACAGTATCAGGCCATATTTTTAGATGCTGTCTCGAGATTGTCTTAAATCTCAATGCCCGAATAATATAGTTTATTAAATAGCACGCTAGCCCAGCCAAGATCCAATTTATCTTAGCCTGCTTAAGATTTTCAAAAAGACTCGGGCCCTTATAATAAGCAATGATTAACACAACACCGGC
>JAUVKU010000063.1 GCA_030596105.1 bacterium | reverse complement strand
ACGGTAATTAATTCTGACTTTTTACGAGCGCATCAAACATTGCGCTGTGTGAAAAAATAAGTTGATAAGTTTAGGATGCCCCTTAAAGCCTTCTTAATTCAATCAATAGATTATTTCAAAACTGTAAAACTAAAGAACGCCCTCCTACTTCCACTAATGTGTTGATCAAGATGTGACACCGAGCCCCCTCGCGCCAGTGTTTAACCCGGCGTTGCAGGGTTCTAAGCTGTCCGTCTGCAAACCTGCCAGGCTGTCTTCGTTGAAGATCCTCAAACAAGGTCTTGGCTTCCAAGCCTGGATTAATTTCTAACATTAATTTCATACCATCCCAAATTTCTCCAAAAGGATCTTTTCGTGTTTGCCATGCATGGTCTCCCTTGAGTTCATTGGGCAACTTGCTTTGTTTGCGGTACTTGCGAGCGGTTTTTTCATCCATTCCTGCTTTCATTGCCGCTATCCCGAAATTTTTTTCTGTTTGAATCAATTTAAATAACCTCCTCACTTGCTGGTCCGTAACCATCCAAACCTCCTTTTTTATTCGATTTGGATGTTCTTACCATTTTTTTAAGGTCTTACATTTCGGGAATTTTAATTGTCGTTAGGCGGGAATTTTAATTGACGCTGATCAGACATTTGCTGTTTCTGAAAAAGGGACAATTACAAATATTCTATTTCCATGTCCCACGTCACGTGTCCAAAATCAAACAGGGTAAAAAGATGTCAGGATTGGGAATCCTGGACGATAGGGCGGTTTTTTTTTGCAAAAGTTAAGTGCGGGCCGTGTTTTTTATATATTAGACGGGAAAAAGGGGGTCAAGAAATTCCAAAATCGTTGGAAAAAATCACAGACAAATGGTTTTAAAACAGACTGATTCAAGGATGGGCAAAACCATTAATACCATCCATTTTAATGTTGATAATGACCTGCAGGAAAACTTTGATCAGATTGCATTCAGACTACGCTGGAACCACTGGAACAGGAAAAAAACAGCTCAAATTGTTATTGAGGACATTTCTTGATGCTGATATTAATCTGCGAATCCTCAGCAAAAGCTCGCCTACAAAATGAGCCCTTTTGTAGAATGCTTTTATTCAACGGCCAGGCAGCGGGCTCCGGTATATTTGATATTTTGAATATCTTTTTACGTTCTATTTTCCCGTATAATCACATGCCACACTATACCAGGTGCACTTCCTACTCCTTGTTCAAAAAAAAGAGATATTTCCTTATTAATTTATATTTCAATAGGTTGCCAAAACTCAATAGTTAATATTTAAGATGTGACCCTGTTTTGTTCCATAATTAAATCCACTCGTTTAAAATGGAAGGTTATCCTCTAATGCTTCATCAGCATAGTTAAAAAGTCTATTAACTTCGGCAATTTCATTAGAAACAAGCTCTTTTTTTGTAATATTTTCTATCTCTATTTTTTTTGATTTTCTTGCTTCAATATTTTCTTCAAATTGTTTTTCCGAATTAAACTTGAATTTCCTTAATGTTATAAAATTATGAACTTTTAATTGCTTAGTCAATTTTGTAATTTCTTTAATTTTTTCTTTTGCTATTTTTTCTATTTCTTCTTCACAATCTGCTGTTGTCACATTACTTGTCTTAATATACTTTTCAATATTTTGTTCCCAGAAATGAATAATGTTGTTTCTATACTTTTTAAATGAATTGAAATCATTTTGTTTCATTTCATTTAAAGTATTCTCGTAGACAGGATAGTTTAATAGATTTGGCAAAGTTTCTGTAAATAAATGAATGGAAAGAAAGTCTTCGGTTATTTTAACAAATACCTCATTTAATGAAATTGAAATTAGTTTTGTCAAATCGTTTTTAGCAAAGTATTCCATTATTTCTATTAAATTGTATTTATCTGTCCAATCTAAATTTTCAATTTTTAAATCATTAAAATTACTAATTACAATATCCTCAATATCTTTCCATTTGAATAAGCGTAATAAACAAACAATAACATCTAAGTTCTTGTTTGCTGAATATGAACTTAATTCAGGGGATTTATCGATAAATAGTTGGAATAATTTGTTGTAATTTGAATCATTAAAATAAATTCTCTTCGACCAAGTTTCTTTTTGAGTAGTTATTCGCCCTTTGAACTGCTCTAAATATTTTGAAGATTCTAGAACAGTGAAATATTCGTCTATATTTTCTGAATTAAAATAATAATACAAAAAATCTTCAATAGAGGGATTAAGGAACCTTAATTCTGTAGTTTTATAATGTTCTGAGTGAATTTTAATTGTCCGATGGATAAATGCATTTTGCAATTCCTTAATTGTGAGACTAAATAGTTTGCTTTTTTTCCGAAAGTTATTATTAGAAATCTCATAATTAATCCTACTTTCAAATGCATCTTTCAATCTATTTTCATTTACAACATATGTTCCACTGATTGAGAACATAGTTGATAATAATATTTGTGCATTTTCTGATAATTGATTTGTGAATGATTTTTCCCAAATCTTATCAGGATTATCTAAAAAATTAATTATTTCGCTTTTATAATCTATTATATTTTGAAGCCGTTCAAAGTCAGTGAAAAATTCTATAATTCTAGGGTTATAATTCTTATGTTTTATTACTTCCCAATGAAAGAGATTCTTAAAAAATATAGATTTAAATTCCTCAGTTAAATTTGAGTAGTAAATATGGTTATATAAAATTTTTGCTTTTTCTAATTTGCCATAATCTTCAATCTTAACTTCATGATTGCTTATCTCAATTTTAGAATTATTGATTATTTCTGATTTTTCTTTAGCTTGATTAAGAATTGTAGTACGATAAGTAAGAATTAAGCGCTTTTGTTTGTCAGCTTTAATCCTTTCAACAAAATTGACTAAAGTAGCATCAGCATTCCGAGAACTTTTAAGGTCTAAGGTAGTTGCACCTAAAAAATCATCAAAATAGAAAACTTGTTTTTTATTATTCTCGTATGCATCTTCAGCTTCTCTAATTTCATTGATATAAACAAGTTCAAAATCTTCAGATAGTAATTGATATGTAAGTATGTTCGCTAAAATCGTTTTACCAATACCAGGTGAACCTGTTATTAGTATGAAGTTTTTGTCATTTAGAATTTTAACAGAGTTTTGGTGACTTTTTGAAGGGACAAATTTTTTTATTCTGCTCTCAATTTTTGATGCTGCAAATTCAGAACGTCCTTTCAAGCCATTATGTAGTATTCTTTTTAATATAGTAGTACTAGAAAACCAAAGCTTAAAATGACTTTTGTTTTTTACAACCTAAAATTGACCCACCTTTACAACCTAAAATTGACCCACCCTATAAAAAAAATAAAGCCTAAAATTGACCATTTGTGATAACCTAATTTTGACCACCCTGAGATAATTATATGATTCGGGGTGATAA
>JAUVKU010000037.1 GCA_030596105.1 bacterium | reverse complement strand
GAGCTTGGGAATTTTTGTGAGTTCCTGAGCGAAGCAAAGGATCTCACAAAAATTACCGGGCGGAACGAAGCGACATCATTATTGGTTTGATTTGCATTTACTTTGATTACCAAATAACAGAGCTGGAGGCGTGGCCGCGCGCAGCGAATAGCGGAGCGCGGACGCGGCTCGAGCGATTAGAAAGCTTAAACGTGGATATCAGCAACTCGGTCTGGCTTGATTTTTTTGTATTTTTGGCCTAATATAAAGATAACAATTTACTTAAAACCTAACCCTTGTGGGTTTTCTACGAGGTATGGTTTAAAATCCGAACAAACACAAAGACGGCTTTCCGTCTGGTATCGTTTGTTCGGTCAATACTCGAAAGGGTATTGGGCGCCCGCAAGGGCGTCGCCAGCACGGGGAGCCTTTTTTGTATCTAAAATATGAACTCAAAAATTAAGCGCTTGGAATTCCATATCAAGAATAATGACTACTTCGGCACTTTGGCCACAGTGCTTGATTTGATTCGCCAATCTAGAAATAATAAAACCTTGAAAAATATCAGAGATGATCTTATGTATTTGCAAGAGAATTATTGTATTAACAAAAACAAAAATTAAATATTTATATCAACGTTTATGTTTAGGCTAATCGCTATTACGATAATCCTCTTGGTTTTAACCGGCTGCGCTGTTGGTCAGGCTTCGGAGCAAATAACCCCAGGGCCAAAAATCAGCACAATTTGCGCTTGCCGGTCTGACCGTTATAATTGCACGGACTTTAAAACGCGCCGTGAGGCGCGTGAAAAGCACGAATGCTGTATGAAAAAAGTCGGATATGATGTTCATAATTTAGATGGTGATTCGGATGGTGTGGCTTGTGAGTGGTAATTAAGTATTCTTGACATATTTTTTATTATCGTTTATCATTAAAATGGGTATATTAAAATGTATATAGAATATTTATAAAAATTATGACAAAAACCAGCCCTCCTTCTAAAATAGCAAGGAATCTAAAAAAAATAAGACAAAAACAAGGCATCTCTAAAGACCGCTTGTCTAAACTTGCGGATTTATCATTAAATACTGTTGTTAATGTTGAATCCGGTGTAAATCCTAATCCTACGATTGAGACATTAAGTAAAATCGCGGATGGGCTGGGCGTGGGGGTTGATGATTTGATAAAGTAAAGAAAAGGTAGATTTATAAATTTTACTTAGAATAAATATGGAAAACAAAGAAAAAATTAAAAGCTCCGTTGATTATAGAATATTAATTATGTCAGGGAATGATTATTATAAGATTGGGACCATTATAATAAAGACCCATAAAGGAGATATTTTTTATACCCCATCAAATAATTATATTGAAAGTCCAATTACGTTAGAAAAAAAAGAATTTGAACATATATCTTGGCATATAAATGGACAAGTGCACATCAAAAGGAAAGGATGTATTGAAAAATATGAAATTATACAAAAAGACGGTGATAGACAAAAATTATCTGAAATGGGGTTTCAGGAAATGCTTGCAGATACAATTAAAGATTTTACAATACTTCCAATATATCAAAAGGAAGTTACTCCGCTTGATGTAGTTTTTGATGTTGGAAATTACAAGGGTCAAGTTTGCTTTAAATTTTCTATTGTATCTGGCAAATTAATAGTCGCACAGTGCAGGGGTCAAAAGGTGCCTATTAAGCAGGTAAATATTAATGATGCTAACGATGGGATAGCTGTATCACAAAGAGCTCTGGGGTGGCATTCGGGCAACGCAGATGTGGGGCTGCAATATTCTTTAAAAAAGAGTAATAAAAATATAAGAACAAATAGGAAAATATTTATACCTCATGATATGAAAATAACAAAGAAAAATATAAAATTATAAATATGCAAAAAGAAGCTAAGGCAAGAATAAAAATAAACAAATTGCTCGAAGAAGCGGGATGGCAGTTTTTTGACGATGAAAAAAAACAATCGAATATTTCTCTTGAGTCAAATGTAAAAATTACACAAAAAGACATTGACGCTTTTGGTGAGGATTTTGAAACTACCAAAAATGGCTTTATTGATTTTTTACTTTTAGATGAGAAAGGATTTCCGCTTGTTATTTTGGAAGCTAAAAAAGGTGAAAAAGATCCACTTGACGGCAAAGAGCAAGCTCGCCGATATGCTAAAAATGAAAATGCTCGTTTTGTAATTCTTTCTAATGGTAATTTGCATTATTTTTGGGATTTAGAACGAGGCAATCCTGAAATTATCACAGAATTTCCAACACAGGAATCTTTAACACATCGGCTTGACTTCAAGCCAGATAATAAAAGACTTGCTGATGAGGAAGTAAATGATGATTATATTGCTTTTACTCAAAATCCAAATTTTAAAGATGACCCACGCTATCAAAACGAAGAAACTCGCGTAAAATATTTATGGGATGAGGGATTGCGAATTTTACGCCCATATCAATTAAAATCTATTCATGCGTTACAAAAGTCCGCTGAAAGCGGAAATGATCGTTTTCTTTTTGAAATGGCAACTGGAACAGGAAAAACTCTTATTTCTGCCGCAATCATCAAATTGTTTTTACGAACAGGAAACGCCAAAAGGATTTTGTTTTTAGTTGACCGCTTAGAATTGGAAGACCAAGCACAGAAAAACTTTGTGCAATATTTGAGTAATGATTTTCATCCTGTAATTTATAAACAAAATCGTGATGACTGGAAAAAAGCCGACATTGTAGTTACAACAGTGCAAAGTTTATCTGCACAAGATAAGTATAAAAAACTTTTTTCACCGACTGATTTTGATTTAGTTATTGCCGATGAAAGTCATCGTGCTATTGGTGGAAACTCAAGAGCAGTTTTTGAGTATTTTATCGGCTACAAACTTGGACTTACCGCAACACCAAAAGATTATCTAAAAAATGTTGACCCACAAAAATTATCTGCCAAAGATCCGCGAGCGTGGGAACGCAGACAACTTTTAGATACTTATACTACTTTTGGTTGTCCAAATGGCGACCCAACTTTTAGATATAGTTTACTTGACGGCGTACAAGACGGTTATTTGATAAATCCGATTGTTGCTGACGCTCGCACTGATATTACCGCTGAACTTCTTTCTGAAAAAGGTTATGCTGTTATGGTAGAAAATGAAGAAGGCGAAGAAACGGAAGAAACTTTTTTTCAGAGGGATTTTGAAAGAAAATTCTTTTCTGAAAAAACCAATCGTGTCTTTTGCCAAACTTTTCTTGAAAATGCTTTAAAGGACCCGATTAGCGGAGAAATAGGCAAAAGTATTATTTTTTGTGTAAGCCAAAAACATGCTTCAAAAGTTACGCAAATGCTCAACAAAATGGCGAGCCAACTTTGGCCTGACAAATATAGTTCTGATTTTGCTATGCAAATCACTTCCAATATTACAGATTCTCAACAATTTACAATCAATTTTGCAAATAATAATCTCAACGGACACACAAAGTTTTTAGAAAATTACAAATCAAGCAAGACAAGAATCTGTGTTACTGTTGGCATGATGACAACTGGTTATGATTGCCAAGACATTCTTAATCTTGCCTTTATGCGACCAATCTTCTCGCCTACTGATTTTATTCAGATCAAAGGGCGAGGAACACGTAAATTTGTTTTTGAATATACAGATGAATACAACGAAAAACACAGGCACAAAAAAGAAAATTTTAAACTATTTGATTTTTTCGCCAATTGTGAATATTTTGAAGAAAAATTTGATTATGACGAAATTTTAAAATTGCCAGTTAAGCAAAAAGGGGCTGGCGGAGAGGGTCCAGTCGGAGTTGATATTGATGAAATAGAAGTATTTGATCCCGACAAAGTAAAAACACTTACTGAAAAACCTGTCGGCATTGAGGGTATGAAAGTTGATCGTAAACTTTTTGAAAAAGCGTGCGAAGAATTACAGCAAGACGAAGAAGTGAAAACTGCTGTAGAACGGGAGCAATGGGACAAGGCGGTGCATATTGTCCGTGGAAAATATGAAGACAAGCCAAAACTCTTTTTAAATCTTGAGAAAATTCGCAAGAGTGAAAATCTTGATCGTCGTCTATCGTGGCGTGAATTTTTGGAAAGAATTTTTGGTTTTATTGACGGCTTCAAAGATAAAAATGAGCTTTTGGAAGAAGAGTGTGAAAAATTTATTTCCATTTACAAGCCAGAAAGTAAATATGTGCCGTATATCAAAAATTATCTCAAAGCGTATGTTTCGGATGAAAAGTTTAGAGAAATTATCAACAACAAACATTTTGCAGAGCTTAATGTTTATGCGGGATTTACAATGTCCGAATTTAAAGCATTAAATGGCTGGCGCGAAACTGTGCCTGAATATGTAAAGGACTATGTGCCAGTTAATGCTTACATGAAATAACAAAATTATTATGCTTGATCAAGCTACAAAACGAAAAATTGACTCTGCAAGAAATATTCTTGTCGGTAAAGTGCCGGACCCAAAAGCGCAGGTGGAGCAAATTACAACTGCTCTTGTTTATAAATTTATGGATGATATGGACAAAGAGTCAGAAGAACTTGGCGGAAAGGCAAAATTTTTCACAAATGGCTTTGGACAATATTCTTGGACAAAACTTTTGGATAAAAAACTTTCAGGACAAGAACGACTCGATCTTTATGTGCAAGCCATTACAAATATGTCAAAAAACCCACATATTCCGCAGTTATTCCGTGATATTTTCAAAGGCGCATTTTTGCCATTTCGTGATCCGCGAACACTCACTCTATTTTTAAAAGAGATAAACGAGTTTTCTTATGACCATAGCGAAGATTTGGGAAATGCGTTTGAATATTTGCTTTCTATTCTTGGCTCGCAAGGCGACGCGGGACAATTTCGTACACCGCGACACATTATTGATTTTATAGCCGAAGTGGTTGACCCAAAGAAAAATGAAACTATTTTGGACCCCGCTTGCGGTACGGCAGGATTTTTGATTTCTGCATACAAACATATTTTGAAAGCTCACGACGGGCTGGATAACAAAACAGGAAAGCCAACAAATAAAGAAAAGAATTTAACGCCAGACGAAAAAACAAAACTGATGAATAATATTGTCGGCTATGATATTTCTCCTGATATGGTGAAATTATCTTTAGTGAATATGTATTTGCACGGATTCCAAAATCCAAAAATTCATGAATACGATTCTTTGACTAGTGAAAAGCGTTGGGATGAAACTTTTGATGTAATTATGGCAAATCCACCATTTATGACTCCGAAAGGCGGAATTCGTCCACATAAAAGATTTTCGATTCAAGCAAATAGAGCAGAACTACTTTTTGTAGATTATATTATTGAACACCTTAATATTGGAGGAAAAGCTGGAATCATTGTTCCAGACGGAGTGGTTAATGGCATAACGAATGCATCAAAACAATTAAGAAAACACCTGATAGAAAATAATTTATATTGTGTTGTTTCTCTCCCCGCGGGTGTGTTTAATCCTTATTCTGGGGTAAAAACATATATTTTATTTTTAAATAAAAGGTTAGCGAAACTAACAGATAAAGTTTTATTTGTTAAAATTCAAAATGATGGTTTTGACTTAGGGGCAAACAGAAGAAAAATCAATAAGAATGATTTACCAGAATCAATCAATTTGATTAGAAATTTTGAAAATTCAATATTTTCTAGGACAGAATTTAAAATAAAGAAAGAAATAAAAACGGTAAATATTGTAAAAAAAATAACGATTTCAAAATCTGACGATTTTAATCTTTCTGGTGATAGATATAAAGAACAATATATAATCAAAAATAGTAAATGGTTTATTGTACCACTAGGTGATGTTTGTGACTTCCAGGGTGGTAGCCAGCCACCAAAATCTCAATTTATATTTACTTCAAAAGATAAATATATTCGTTTTATTCAAATTAGAGATTTTGGGAAAAATGGTATTGAAACCTATATACCTGTCGCTAAGAAAAATCGACTATGTAATAGAGATGATGTTTTTATCGCCAGATATGGAGCTTCATTAGGAAGAATATGTACCGGGTTATCAGGGGCTTATAATGTTGCACTGTTAAAAACAGTGCCTGATACTCAAAAAATCAACAAGCAATATTTATATTATCTTTTAAAGTCTTCGTATATACAAGACCGCATTTTGTTATTAGGTGATAGGGCTGCACAAGCAGGGATTAGACCAAACGATCTTAAAAACATCAAGATTCCGCTTCCCCCAATAAATGAACAATTAAAAATTGTTGATGAGTTTAGAAAAGAAGAAGCAGGGATTAAAAAGTTAGAAAATTTAATTTTAAAACATAAGTCAAATATAGATAATAGGATAGAAAATTTGCTTGGAGAATAATTTTATAAAATTACTATGAAAAAACTTGATAACAAAGAATTTAAAGAAATAATCCAAAGCGGACATCTTAATCTGCTTGTTGGTTCTGGTTGTTCGTTAAAATATCTTTCAACATTAAAAGATATTGAAGA
>JAUVKU010000026.1 GCA_030596105.1 bacterium | reverse complement strand
TTAGGCAATTCATCTAATTCTTTTATATCAGCCAAACCTAAAACTTTCTCAGGAAATTTTTTCCTCAAAAAAATAAAGGCATCTCTTCCCTCTCTACCCATTCCTAAAATCAATATTTTTTTATCTTTTAATTTATCTAATTCCATTTTTACTACAAATTTATACTTATATCTTTTATTTTTTTCTCTAATTCCTTTGAAAGAAAATTTTGCTTGTTCCAAGAATTCATAATCATCCGCGTGTCTTTTTCAATATTTGGATGTTTTGGCAATATGTTTTCTTCAAAATATTTTAATAAAAACGGCATTTTAGCAGACGATATTTCTTTAACCTTTTTCCAGCTTAAATAAAAAGCGACTAAGGTTTCTTTTTTTGTCCCAACGCATTCCAACGGCTTAACCTTGTTTTCGTCTATTAACTCTTTCATTATCGGCAATAATTCGCTTTTTTCAAAAAGATTTTGTCCAATAAAAATCTTTGTCAATTTTTCTTCATCTATAAACGGGTATAAAATCGTGAATATAAATAAACATTTTGAACAAGCACAACACCATTCCCCCGTAGAACTTTTTTCACCAGAATTTGTTTTTCGCGCCTCATTACAGCTTAAAAAAACAGGAAAATATTGAAAAAAATTAGAAAAAATCTTTATAATTTGAATTTCATATAACGGCCTTAAAAAACTAAAATAATTCAAATTTCTACCTAAATATTTATTCAAATATTCTCTGAATTTTTTTTCAAACTCATAAGTTTTAGACCATTGATGATTTATTGTTTTACCTAAATATTTCACATTGCCTTCATTGGCGCTCCTTTCGCAAGATAAAACAATATTTTTAAAACCAAACAGAACAGCGCAGAAACAACTTAAAAAAGAAATCGTAGCCGTAATTGGAGTATGGCCATTAAGATACCCTTGCTGATTTAATTTTAATAAACCAGAATCCATTTTCCTTTCAATGATTATTGGATTTTTAATATCAGCAATTTTTAAAATTTTAAAATGTTCTTTTGTTGGATTAACAATAAAAGGACTAACATCTAATTTTTTGCTTTTTAATAATTCCAAACTCACGATTGAATCCTTTCCTTCTCCCATTAAAACCAAAAATTTATTTTCTGCTAAAACCTCTAAACGCGCCAACTCTGTTGTTTTTAAGGATTCACTTGTCGCTAAAATTTTTAGAAAAACAGGACTACGAAAATCAATTTTATTCTCATAAAAAAACTGCCCCATTCCATTAAGAATTAGATCTTTCCACCAGCTAATTTGTTCTTTATCTAAATGCCCTGCTTTAATTTCAATTATAGGAGAACAGCTCACCTTCCAATAGCTTAACATCTCTATCAATCCAAGATTAAAAATAAAATTATCTAATACTCCCTCCTCTATCAATATAAATCGTTCTTTATCAATATCCTTTATAACAACTTTATGTTGAAATTTAATATCTGGCTCTATTCTAAAATCAAAAAAAACCTCTAAATTATTTTTAGATATTTTATATGAATAATTTTCATAAATAAACCGCGTATGTCTTTTCCTTAAGATATTTATTGTCACCATATTACTATATTATTGCTTAAAATCACCAAGAAAGCAAAAAATCTCGTTATAACGAGATTTTATTAGATGAAGTAAGCGAATAAAAGAAAAAGAAGTAAACGAACTTTTTCTTTTGCGAGGGAACGCCCATTTAATATAGCTTACCTCTATTTATTATTACATATATTGCTTAACCAGACCAAGATGCCCATTTTTTAAAAATTTTTTCCTGAAGTTTTGCTGCCAGATCTAAATTGAATTTTTGAACTGTTAAACCGTCTCTCAATTGGCTTTTCGTTGGAATATATATATTCGTGTTTGAATTTTTGAATGGACAAGGATGATACCCTGAAAGCTGTTTGCCCTTTCTAACCCCTGTGACATTGCTTTCTGGACAAGCTCCTCTCAAAAATCCCCTACACCCAACCATTCCTCTGATTATTGGCATTTCTTTCACAAGATTGAAATACAACTGAGCTGCGATACACCTAAATTCCGGCGAACTTCTAACGCACAATCGCATGCTTAAAAGATTCATTAACGATCTTAGATTTATCGTATAGTGATACTTGCCAGCCGCATGAGCAAAAGACAAAGAATATCTAGCTGTTTCTCTTTTAACACCTATCTTTAATAAATTTTCGTAAATATTCACTGAATTTTTCATAGCTGTCAAAAACAACACCACTCTTGGATTGTCTTCTTCTAATTTCAACAAATCCCATGGCATAATCATTTCATGCTCTGTTTTGATATATCTTGTTGAATGTCCGCTATGACTCGCTAATCTGTGCTCTAACAACTCTGGCGCGTTTCCCTTGCTCATCCTAATATCAAATTCTATATTTATGTGCTCTAAAGCCGAACCATAATCATTGTTCACAATCATATCAAAAACTTCTTTTTCGCCAATTTTTCTGGGAACGCCAGACATATAAGACGAATAAGGCACCTTTTCCCATGCGTCTTTTCCATCCTGCAACTTAAAATTCCAGATCAACGGCTTTACTATGCTTATTTTTTCCTTAAACTCTTTTATTTCTATTTCTTTTTCTTTTTTCTGTTCTGTCATTTTATTCACATCCATTCATTATCCTTTCCTTATTTTTTTGTTAATAAACTTTTTTATTGCCGTTAAACAATAATCTATTTTTTTATAACACAGAACTTCAAAAATCCAAAATTGCCCTCTAGAAAGACTCTGCCAAAGCAAAGCCTTTTACTGTTTTGATTTTTATTAACAATCTTATCAACCAAGCAAACGAATAGCGACGCCGAATATTGCCATAACAATACCAATAACCCAAAAACGCATTGTTACTTTATAATGCGGCCAGCCCTTAGCTTCAAAATGTAAATGAATCGGAGCCGCTAAAAATATTTTCTTGTGACGAAACCTTTTAGAAAGAAGCTGTATAATTACTGAACCAGCTTCAATAACCAATAAAAATCCAATGATTGGCAAGACTAATACAGAATCGGTTAAAAAAACAACGACAGTCAGCGCCACACATAGACCCATTATTCCCGTTTCTCCCATATAAAATCTAGCAGGCGGAATGTTATACCATAAAAAAGCCAATAAAGATCCTAAAATTATAACGCAAAACGCCGCCAAATCAACTTGCCCCTGGCTTAAAGCGATACACGCAAAAGCTCCAAAAATAAAAGCAAAAGCACCACCAGCCAAACCATCTAAACCATCAATTACCCCACCACTATATGTTGCCATCATCGTCAGAATAAAAAGCGGAATATATAAAAGCCCTATTTCCAGATCACCCACACCTGGCACATATAATGTGTTTAAACCCAATTTTACAAAAAGCCAATATGCGCCGACAAGCCCGATAAAACCAACCAAAAAAAGACGGTGCCTAAGTGCCATCCCCCCTGCCACATATTTGCTATCCCAAAATTTTTTAAGAAATTTTTGAGTTGGCGAAGCCACAACTTGTGTAATATCATCAATAAGACCAACGAGCGATGCGGCAACCAAAACAAATAACGGAAGCCATGTTTGAGAACGACTCAAAAAATTCAATTTTTGAAACCACCAAAAATCAGTCTTTGCTAACAAAAAAAACAAGCCAGCTAGAAACAATGGTGTAACCCAAATTAAAAGTCCTCCAAACCGCGGAACATTAGTTTCTCCCTTGCTATGAAATTTTTGAAAAAACGGCAAATCCCCCCCACCTAATGCTTTTTGTCTCACTTCTTTTCGCCAAAGCTTATGCTTGTATAAAAAATGCGTTAAAATCGGGGTTGAAAAAAACGCCGAAACGAATGCGATTGTTCCAAGAAAAAAAATTTTAATTATATCTATAGCTAATTGTTCCATGTTTTTTAATAGCTAGACGACTTATTTCAAATTACCATTTATAAACCTCGTAAACCCAATTAATTAATTTTTCCATTTCGCCAAACCTATCCCTTGAACCCAAAATAACATTAATTAAATATCCGCTTTGCTTTGGCGCTCTTAAAACCAAAACAAGACATCCTTGGGCTTCTGGGGTCCAACCAGTCTTCCCGCCAATAATTTTTGAAGTCCATTTTGGCTGTTCATTTTCTATATTCAGAAATTCATTAGTTGTCTTAAGTTGATGATGAAATTTTTTATTTTCGCCGTAAAGATTAAATTCCGAAAGCGAAAGAATATCCCAAATCAATTTTTCTCCCAATAAATTCTCAGTAAGCGCTGCTAAATCTTTGCAAGTGGAATAATTGCGAGAATTATTAATATTATCTGGATCAAGACCTGTTGGATTAACAAATCCAGTATTTTCAAGCCCAAAAACTTCTCCTGCGTTAAAATTCATTAATGAAACAAAATTACCTACACTTTTTTTAGATGAAACGCTCTCGCTAAATATCTCAGCCAATGCATAAGCAGCATCATTACTTGATTCCATTAATACAAGATGAAGCAAATCATCAACTGTAAATTCTTCTCCTGCGTTTAACCACCCAACTAGTCCCTCCTGATTCACTGCTTGCTCGCTTACTTCAACAATTCTATCTAATTCATAACTTTCTATCGCCGTATAAGCTGTCATTAGCTTTGTTAAACTCGCAATCGGCAATCTTTGATCGCTATTTTTTTCAAAAAGAGTTTTCCGTATATCATCATTAACATAAACCGAAATACCCGCCTTTGCCGATATTTCCAAATCTTCAGATAAATGCTTTTTCAATGGTCGTACGATTTGCTGATTTAATTGAGCTGTTAATGTCTGCGAATTTTTGGATATTTCTTTCCAAAAAAAAATGTTTTCCAACTCATGCCCCAAAACATTAATTCCATACCAGCACGGCAAAAGAAAAAAAAGAACAAGTATAAAATACTTTGATTTTAATTCTAATTTTAACTTCATATTTTCTTTACAGTCCTTATATGTAATTCTTTTAATTGCGCATCTGTAACTTCTGATGGCGCATCCATCATTAAATCACGATTATCGCCAGTTTTTGGAAAAGCCATTACTTCTCTAATATTCGGTTCATTTAACGCCACAGCTAAAAATCTATCTATTCCAGGAGCGATTCCTCCGTGAGGTGGAACTCCGTATCCAAATGCTTCAAAATAGTGCGCAAATTGTTTTCTTATCTCATCCTTTTTATGCCCTAATACTTCAAAAACAGCATCCATTATTTCAAGATTAATCGTTCTTAAACTTCCGCCAGCTATTTCATAACCATTCAACACAAAATCATATTGATGAGCTAAAATATTTTTTGGATTTTTCTTTATTTCTTCAATATCATCTGTCTGCGGCATTGTGAATGGATGATGTTGAGCTCCCCATTTCTTATCTTTCTCGTGCCATTCAAACATTGGAAAATCAGTGATAAAGGCAAACGCCAATTCATTGGGATCATTCTTGTCTTTTCTTAAATCTGGCTTGTCGCTATTATATTTCTCCATCGCCTCTTTATATGTCATTCGTATAAATGGCGTTTTGGTTATTTTCTTTTCAGGAAAAAATTCTTTTACTAACTTTGTGTATAATTCTTCAATCAACTCTAAAATTTCTTCTTGCGAGACAAAAGACATTTCAATATCTAACTGCGTGTGTTCCGCCTGCCTATCTCCACGCGGATCTTCATCTCTCAAACACCTAGAAACCTGAAAATATCTTTCAATTCCAGCTATCATAAGAAATTGCTTGTATTGCTGAGCACTCTGTGGCAACGCATAAAACTTGCCAGGCCCTATTCGCGATGGCACTAAAAAATCTCTTGCCCCTTCTGGCGTTGATTTAGTTAAAATAGGAGTTTCTATTTCAGTAAAATCCCGTTCAGTCAAAAATCCACGCATATATTGAATTACTTTATGTCGCATCTCTAAATTCCTTTTTAAGCGTGGTCTCCTTAAATCCAAATAACGATGTTTCAATCTCTTTTCCTCGCTTATATTAAAACCATCTGTATCTATATCAAAAGGCAATGTTTTTGCTTCAGATAAAACTTCTAAATCCATGACTTGAATTTCTATTTCACCAGTCTCAATTTTATCATTTATCATTCCTTCTGGTCTTTTATTAACCTTACCAACGATGCTCACCACCCACTCAGGCCTAAGTTTTTGAGCCAATTCATAAAGTTCTGACTTTAATTTTGGAGTAAACACAACCTGATTAATTCCTGATTTATCCCTTAAATCAATAAAAATAATTTTACCGTGCGCTCTGACAGTATCAACCCAGCCACAAAGATTTACTTCTTTGTCCACACATTGAATTGTCTCTTTATTAAAAATCCTTTTCATAATAATTGCTAAAATATATTTTATTTACTTTTTATATATTTTCATACTACCACCATATCCCCCTTTTGTAAAAAACCTCACCCTAATTATATTAGACTTTCAACTATCGGACGTTCAACTTCCGATTATTATTTTAAAACAAAAATCCCGAGCCAAACGGCTCGGGACTTTTACGAATAAAATAAATAAATTAATATTCTAATTTAACTCCAACCTTTTCAGCAATTTGTTGAAACCATTTTTCGTGACGATCAACTTTATGGCTCAACATAACCATTTCTTGAAAATATGTATCTGATTTCTTGGCATAAGAATCAACCGCAGATTGCAAATCGTTGAAATCTTGTTTTGTAGAAAGATTTTCTGCCATGTTCTTTAAATCCTCCTTGGTCGCAAATACATCTATTAATTTTTGGATATCTTCATCGGTCAACATATTTTTTATATTATCTCTTTCTTATACTTTTATTATAATTCTTTAAACAACGCTGTCAAATTTTATTTGTGGGAAGATGTTCCAACTAAAGTTATCAAAACATTTACTTCGTTGTCCTGAACTTCTAAAACCCCGCCTTCAATATCAAAAAACAATTCTTTTTTATCTTCTGTCTTAATCTTAATTTTCCCCTTATTGAGAGAGGTAATTAAAGGAATATGCCCTTGTAAAATAGTAAGCTCGCCCTCGCTTCCAGGCAAGGTTACGGAGGAAGATTTTCCTTGATATATTGTTTCGTGTGGAGCAATAATATTAACTATCATAAAAATTTATTTTGATGTTATACTTCGTCAATTGTTCCCTTCATATAAAAGTCCTCTTCTTTCTTTGAGTCAAGCTCTCCCGAAAGTATCTTTTTAAATCCAGCAACCGTATCTTTCAACGCAACATATTTTCCAGGTCTTCCTGTAAATATCTCTGCCACAAAAAATGGCTGAGAAAGGAATTTTTGTATCTTTCTCGCTCTATCAACAGCAGTTCTATCTTCTTCAGACAATTCTTCAATTCCTAAAATTGAAATAATGTCTTGAAGTTCTTTATATCTCTTTAAAGTTTGAACAACCTGTCTTGCTGTATCATAATGTTCCTTACCAACAATTTTCGGATCTAAAATATGAGAAGAACCCTCTAATGGATCAATGGCTGGATAAATTCCAAGATCAGCGATTTGTCTAGACAATACAACCGTTCCATCAAGATGAGAAAATGTCGCTACAACAGCAGGATCAGTTAAATCATCAGCTGGCACATATACAGCCTGAATAGATGTAATTGAACCATCCTTTGTTGAAGTAATTCTTTCCTGCAAAGCCCCCATTTCAGTAAACAAGGTTGGCTGATAACAAGTTTCTGAAGGAATTCTTCCTAAAAGCGCTGATACCTCTGAACCAGCTTGCACAAATCTAAACACATTGTCAATAAAGAGCAAAACATCTTTCTTTTCTTCATCTCTAAAATATTCAGCTTCTGCTAAACCAGAAAGCGCTACCCTAAATCTTATTCCAGGGGTTTCGTTCATTTGCCCAAAGACCATAACAGTATTGCTTAAAACTCCTGATGCTTCCATCTCAAGCAGAATATCATTTCCCTCTCTTGACCTTTCTCCAACTCCAGTAAATACAGAAATGCCTTTATGCTCCTGTGCGATATTCCTAATCAATTCTTGAATTAAAACAGTTTTTCCAACTCCAGCTCCACCAAAAAGCCCTGCTTTTCCACCTTTTGGAATAGGAGTTAAAAGATCTATTGATTTAATGCCTGTTTCTAAAATTTCAATTTCCGTAACTTGCTCTGAAAGCGGTGGGGCTGATTTATGAATTGGAGAAAATTTATCAGTTTTAATTTCACCTTTTCCATCTATTGGATCCCCCAAAGCATTTAATACCCTACCGAGCGTTTCTTTGCCAACAGGAACCTTAATTGAAGAGCCAGTTTCTTTTACTGTATCTCCTCTTTTTAATCCCTCTGTTGGACCCATAGCCAAACACCTTAACTTATTTTCGCCGAGATGTTGTTCAACCTCTAACACTAAATTATTTTTTTCTACCAATAAAGCGTCGTAAATTGGAGGGAGCCCCTTCTCTTTATCCATATCTTTAACATCAATTTCAACATCTATTACTGGACCTATGATTTGAATTATTTTTGCCATATTTTTGTTTTATATTTTTGAATTACGAAATAAAATCTAGGGAAGTTCGGCAAACAAAATTTTTAAAATGGGTGGTGGGTGGGATGATTTCTTTTAAAAATTTTGTTTACCGAACAATAAAGTATAATTATTTTATGCCATTGCTTCTTTGGCAGAGCTTATTTCTCCAACCTCAGAAGTAATTTTATTTTGTCTAATCTTGTTATAACTTAAAACTAATTCTTCTATAATTTCTTCTGCGTTTTGAGAAGCGTTCTTCATTGCAACCATTCGCGCCGAATGTTCTGACGCATTAGCTTCCAAAATCGCATGATAAATTTCATATTCTATAAGTCTGGGAACTAAACTTTCAAAAATCTTTTCAGGAGATGGTTCAAAAACATAATCAACATTTTTCTCATTCTTATCTTTTCCTGTGTTACTTTCTTCCAAATCTTTTTTCTTGAGCCCATCCCGTTTTAACATTTCCTCAAGGGCTTCCGTATCTAACGGCAATATCTGCATCTTTTTCGGCTTTTGAATAAAAGACGAAATAAAATCAGTATAAAAAATATAAATTTTTTGATATTTATTTTCTTCAAAATACTTCAAAAAAAGATCAGACAATGGCTTAATTTCTTCAAATTCAGCATAGTCGCCTATACCCGTAAAACTAATCTTAAAATCAAATTCCTTTTTCTTAAAAAAAGCGATTGCCTTTTTTCCAACAGGCATTACATCAACAGAAACATCATTAGACATTTCATTAATTTGCTTGTCCGCAAATCTTAAAATATTTTTATTAAACGCGCTACAAAAACCTTTGTCTGAACTCACAACAACAGCTAAAACTTTTTTGGTTTCTCTTGGTTGAAAGTAAAAGAATTTTTTCTCTGGATGTTGCTTTTGATACTCGCTTAATCTTTTTAAAATTTCGACAACCTTTTGCGAAAATAAACGAGATTTTAACGCTATGTTTTGCGCTTTTTTCATTTTCACAGCCGAAACAAGCTGTAACGCTCCGGTTATTTGAGAAATCCTTTTAGTGGAATTTATTTTAGACTTTATTTCCTTCAATGTCATAATTATCCTTTTTTACTTGTTTTATTATTTTTTCCAATTCTATTTCCACATCTTTATCTAAATCTCTTGTTTCTTTAATTTTCTTAAAAATTTCTGGCTTTTGGGTTTCAATGTATTCAAATAATGTGTTTTCAAATTTTTCAAGATCTTCAACCTTTACTTCATCTAAAAATCCTTTAACGCCAGCAAACATTATCACTACCTGCTTTTCAAGAGGAAAAGGATTTAAATGTTCTTGCTTTAATAACTCTTTCATTCTTCTTCCTCTTTCAATTATCTTTTTGCTATCGGGGTCAATATCTTCAGCAAATTCCAAAAAACTTTCTAACTCTTGAAATTGCGCTAAATCTAATTTTAATGTAGAAGCAACTTTTTTGATTGCTTTTGTCTGAGCTGCGGAACCAACACGAGATACCGAAAGTCCAATATTCATTTCAGGCCTTTGTCCTTTTAAGTATAAAGAAGCGTCCATAAATATCTGCCCATCGCAAATTGAAATAACATTAGTCGGGATATAAGCCGTGATATCTCCTGCCTGTGTTTCAATAATAGGAAGCGCCGTCAAAGAACCTCCACCTTTTTCTTTATTTAATTTTCCAGATCTTTCCAACAATCTTGAATGAAGATAAAAAATGTCTCCAGGATAAGCTTCTCGTCCAGGAGGCCTTCTTAAAATCAAAGAAATCTGTCGGTATGACTGTGCATGCTTTGTTAAATCATCATAGACAATCAATGCATCTTTTCCTTGATCCATAAAATATTCCCCTATCGCTGTTCCACCATAAGGAGCTAAATACCAAAACGGGGCTGGATCAGAAGAACTCGCTGCGACTACTACAGTATAATCCATTGCTCCATGCTTTTTAAATGTTTCCACTATTCTCGCTAACTCAGCTTCTCTTTTTCCTATTGCCACATAAATACAAATGGGTCTATTTGGTTCGTCTTTTTGATTTAAAATAGCGTCAACTGCTAAAGCTGTTTTTTGCGTAATTCTATCACCTAAAATCAATTCTCTTTGCCCCCTACCAATAGGAACAAGCGTATCAACAACTTTTAATCCAGTATGCATTGGAGAATTTACTGGCTCTCTGTCTATTACAGAAGGTCCAATTTTTTCCAAAGGATATGTTTGTTTTGTTTTTATTTCTCCCTTCTCATCTAATGGCATCCCTAATGAATTAACCACTCTTCCAATCAATTCATCTCCAACTGGACAGGAAAGAATTTTATTAGTTCTTTTCACGGTATCCCCCTCTTTAATCTTTGAAAAATCTCCTAAAATAATACTTCCCACTTCATACTCTTCTAAATTCAAAACAAGTCCAAATATTTCTTCACCTTTCCCTTCTTTCTTGGTTTCAAATTTTATAATTTCTAAATTTTCCACTCCTTGAAGCCCTGAAATTTTCGCAGTCCCATCTTGAACACTGATAACCTCGCCCACCTCTTCCTGTTGAGGAGTCAATTCCAAGCCTTCTATTTGTTTTTTTAAGAAATCTATAGTATCCATAATTTTAATTTATACTTTAATTTATACTTTATTCTTTATGTTTTTTAACAAGCCCTTTATTGAGGCATCAATTAAATAATTATTGTCTTTAGCGGTAAAACCAGCGACGATATCTTTATCAATTTTAATCTTAAATGTTTTTTCTTTTCCTAAAATATCTTTTATCTTTTCTTTCACGCCAT
>JAUVKU010000051.1 GCA_030596105.1 bacterium | reverse complement strand
TCGGTTATCCCAGCCCATCTGTCGGGATAACTCAGCTTGTGTTATCTTTTTCTTTTTCATAATTCCCCTTACTTTCTCTGCGTTTAGCTTCATGTTCTTGCCTCCTGTTTTAATTTGTCCTGATTAAAACATTCTTTTTTTAAAAAATCAACAACTTTTTTATTGACAAGCGTTTTTATTTGTCATACTATGGGTTTAATTCAAAAATTAATGGAGAAACAACATGAACATTGGGCGTTTCTATTGAGGATTTGATAAAATAAAATTATGATTAAAACAAAGAATAAAAAAAAATTACGAGGCGTTTCTCTGTTTGCTAGTGCTGGTATTGGTGAAACATTTTTTGATAAAGTTGGAATTGATATAGTTGTTGCAAATGAACTGCTTGAAGACCGAGCAAATTTATATTCAAATCTTCACAAAAATACAAAAATGATTCAAGGAGATATTCTTGATGATGATATTTTTAAAAAAATAGTAGATAATTCAATAGGGAAAATTGATTTTCTTATCGCAACACCACCATGTCAAGGTGTTAGCATTGCGGGGAAAAACCGAAATTTAAAAACAATGTTGGAAGACGAGCGGAATTATCTCATATTGAAAATGTTGGATTTTATTGATATAAAAAAACCAGATTATATTTTAATAGAGAATGTGCCGAGTTTTTTAAAACTAAAGCTACCTTTCAAAAAAAAATTGCATACCGTGTTAGAAATACTAGATATTCTTTACTCGGAAGAGTATAAAATTGAAGCCAAAATCCTTGATTCTTCAGAATATGGAGTTCCCCAAAAAAGAAACCGAGCTGTTATAAAAATACATAAAAAAACTCTAAGTTGGGATTGGCCCAAAAAAGAGACTCAAAAAACAGTTGAGGACACAATAGGCAACCTGCCAAGTTTGGAAGCAGGTGAAAAATCTAACTTACCATGGCACTTTGCAAGAAATCATTCTGAAAATCACATCTTATGGATGAAAAATACGCCAACAGGAAATTCTGCATTTCAAAACAAAAAACATTTCCCTAAAAAAACTAATGGCAAAAGAATAAATAGTTATATGACGACTTATCGTAGAATAAAGTGGGATGAACCAGCGCCTACGATAACAATGCGAAATGATGCTATTAGCTCTCAGTTAAATGTTCATCCTGGTAGGAAATTAAAAAACGGAACATATTCTGACGCTAGAGTACTAACACCGTTAGAGTTAATGCTGTTAACTTCATTGCCAAAAAATTGGAGAATACCAATAGATACTCCAGAAATGCTTGTTAGAAAATGTATCGGGGAAAGTGTTCCACCACTTTTGCTTAAAAAAATTGTCTTAAAAATTATTTAATATGACTTATCGTATAGAAAGAAAAAAATGGATATTGTATAGACACACAAATAATCTTGATTTAGTTACTGCTGTTGCTACAAATCTAAAATATTTTACAAAAACTTCTTTGGCGCCAGAAAATAAGTTGAAGCTCCTGAAAAAACTTCAGGAGCTTGATTACTACAAAGAAAGAAATCCCGAATTACCATTAGATTCAATCAACCATAGAATAAACACACTGGCATATTATATGTTTGGCTACAAATATGATAAAAATTACGCATGAAGATAATATGAAGCTAATGTCTCGATACAAAGACAATTATTTTGATTTGGCAATAGTAGATCCTCCATACGGAATACTTAACAAAACAAAGAGGGGCGGAGACAAAAAGTTTAATATGGAGGAATATACAAAATGGGACATTAAGCCTAATGATGAATATTTTAAAGAATTGCTTCGTGTTTCAAAAAATCAGATAATATGGGGTGGAAATTATTTTGGTCATCTTTGGGGTAATTGCGAGTACAATAAATGTTTTGTAATTTGGGATAAAAATCAACCTGAATCATTGAATAATTTTTCTATGGCAGAAATGGCGTGGACATCACTTGATAAACCGTCAAAAATTTTCAGATATAGCGTAAGAAAAAATAGAAATAAAATCCATCCAACACAAAAACCTGTAGAATTATATGAGTGGATATTAAAATTATTTGCAAACAAAAGCGACAAAATTTTAGACACTCATCTTGGTAGTGGAACTATCGCAGTAGCCTGTGATAATATGGGGTTTGATTTAACTGCATGTGAAATAAGTACTAATTATTACAAAAAAGCAATCAAAAAGATTCAAGAAAATAACCCAGAAATTATTTTAGATTTAGACAAATAATTTTTTACTTATGTGGGTTGGTGTTTCGACTTGGCAGAAAAAGACAAACCGGATACTGAACCTTATGACTACTAAACACATAACAAAAAACTTAACTCGGACGTTAAAAGCTGCGCCGGTGATTTAGGCGTTAGGAGTAAATAAAATGAATGTAAACCAAAAAAACCAATGCGATTCCTGCGCATTTAAGATGACTGAAGACCAGTCAACCTTAGCCTCCGAACGCTATGTGGACGAAAAATATAAAGTATTACGAAACCTAATCGGAGCCCCGAAGAAACCCCGGAAGATTTTTGTTGGAGGCCATGACAATAGAACCGAGACCTGTTTTATAAATTCTCCAAATTGGCCGATGAACAAAGGGACTCAAACACAGTGTGATGACTTCGAAGGAAATAATGTGTCACTCCTGGCTGCCTTATACAGCAGAGAAATGAAATTTCCAACCAAACCCTTACACGAGGCCAAGAGCAAGAAGAACAACGCACGAAATAGCACCAAGAAGTGGTATGAAAAGCCAACAGGGATAATTGGAATCGGCTTGTTTGTTGTCTTCTTTCTGTCCTGGCTATTTATCTTATAAGTCGGAGAAACAAACATGAAAGTTTTACATTTATATCTAAAAAAGAAATGGTTTGATATGATTCTTTCCGGTCAAAAAAAGGAAGAATATCGGGAGATGAAACCATACTGGCACGCACGTCTTTTAAATAAGTCATTCGATGTTATCTGTTTCAAAAATGGATACCAAAAGAACGCCCCGGAATTTACCATCGAGTTCGTAAAACTTTATTCAGGCTTAGGCATTATAGAGTGGGGCGCGCCTGAAAAGGAGATGCAATGGCAAATAAAAACGTAAAAGGAGTGCCCAAGACTCATTATTTGAAATGTGAAACACGCTTTTTTCAGAGCATTGAGCGGGGACACAAGAAATTTGAACTTCGGAAAAATGACAGAGGCTTTAAAAAACATGACATAGTTCACTTTCTGGAGATTGTAAACGGTGTTTTTACAGGACATAAAATTTCTTATTTAGAAATTCAATATGTTCTTTATGATGATAATGGATCTGGACTGTTGCCCGGGCACTGCATTTTTTGTTGGTAACCAATATAACAAGGAGTTCCATGATGATAAAGCTGAAAGAAATGACCTTGAAAAACTTTAGGGGAACAAAGGATTTTACTTTGTTCCTTGATGGTCAGGACGCCGATGTTTTCGGAGATAACGGCACAGGCAAAACGACCCTTGCAACGGCCTTCGCCTGGGTTATGTCTGATAAAGACATTTCTGGCAAATCAGATTTTAACAAAAACACCCTGGATGAGGAAGGAATAAACCTTTGCGGGGTTGAGGCCTCCGTTGAGGTAGTATTGGTTCTTGATGGGGAAGAAAAGAAGCTCAAAAAAACACACAAAAGATCAGTATCAAAGAGGGGAAAAACCTCTTTTTCATCGGCCTATTATGTAGATGAAGGTCCAGCAATCCTTAAAAAAGAGTTCCAGGCGGAACTGGCAAAAATAGCACCCCCGGAAGCTATGCGGCTGTTGGTTGACTCCACTTTTTTTAATAACGGCTATCACTGGACGGAGCGAAAAAAGCTTTTGCTTGAGGTTGCAGGGGGAGGGCGAACGGATGAAGAGGTTTGTAAAGACAATGACGAGTTAAAAGGATTGCTAAAAAGAGCAGGTAGTCACACCCTTGACACCTATAAAAAAATCATTGTCGAGCAACAAAAAACCCTTGAAAAAGAAAAGACACAAATCCCTATCCAAATTGCAACGGCTGAAAACCTTAAACCCGCCCCCACTAATCTTACCGAAAAAGAACTTAAACAAGAAATCAAAGAGACAGAAACAGGCATTAAAGAAACCGAGACTGAAAAAGCCCGCCTTTTAAACGGGTTGGGAACGGCAAAGCTAGAAAAAGAAATATATGAAGTTAGGGAAGAGCGAGGAAAAATCCACGCTCTTTTTTTAAAAGACCTTGCTATGCAATGCCAAAAAAACGAACTGGAAAAGCTACCGCTTAAAGAGGAGATAGAAAGATCAAAGATTAAAATCCAAAGAGGACTGGAAGACCAACAGGATTTAAAAAAAGATCTTTCGGCAATTACAGGAGAGATTGAAAATTTAAGAAAAGTTTGGCGGAACATCAACTCTAGATCTTTTGAGGCGGAAACTATCCCGGAAATCTGTGACTATTGCGGGCAAGCAACCGGGAATGTAACCGAAAGTCTCATTGAAAAACAAAAGACTGTCTTTAATCAAAGAAAGGCCAACCGGTTAAAAGGAAATAACA
>JAUVKU010000014.1 GCA_030596105.1 bacterium | reverse complement strand
TTTTTAACAAGCCCTTTATTGAGGCATCAATTAAATAATTATTGTCTTTAGCGGTAAAACCAGCGACGATATCTTTATCAATTTTAATCTTAAATGTTTTTTCTTTTCCTAAAATATCTTTTATCTTTTCTTTCACGCCATCTATCGCCTTAATATCAATCTCCCTAGAAAATGTCAAAACCACTTCATCTTTTTTAAAATGCTTTTCAACTTCTTTTTGGATTTGTCCAAGCAAATGAATCTTGCCCTTTTCTTTCAAAAGTCCCACAAGATTCTTTATCATCTGCTTTTGTTCTTCCAAGTCCTTCCCCTTTAAAACGGCTATTAAAGCCTTTGCAAATATGTAAGATTGATTATTCATTATCGTTTTTGTTCAAGCGAAGATTTGATAAAAATTTTTCAGTAATTTCTTTATCCTTTTCAGGATTAATCTTTTCTTTCAAGATTTTTTCAAGCAAAGAAAAACTCAAACCCAACATTGCCCTGCTGTCCTCTTTTCTCATTTTTTTTATATCTGCTTTTCCTTGTTCTTTTGCTGCTACTAAAATATCTTCTTTTTCTTTTGTAGCTTGATTAAAAATCTCTTCTGCTTTTTCCTTTCCCCTTTCTTCGTTTTGCTTTAAAACCTCACTTGCTTTTTCTTGCGCATTTTTTAAAATCTTATCTTTTTGTTCTTTCACCATCTGAATAATTTCTTGCGCTTTTTCTGATTTTTTAATTCCGTCCTGAATTTTTTTTGTTCTTTCCTTTAACAGATCTAATAACGGTTTATAAGCAAATTTTTTCAGTAAAAATAAAATCAGCAAAAAATTAAAAATTTGCCCTAATAAAAGCTTCCAATCAATACCTAAACTTTCTAAAATTTCCATAATTAAAATATTTATTAATTTGATTTACAAAATAAGACTTGCCAAGCGATTTCACGCGAATATTTTTATTTTATGCTCTTTGCGAAACCTCTAATTTATCAAAGATTTCGCAGGGAGCATAAACTCCCCCTTGAAATAACTATCTCTCTATATAAACTTAATTAAAATCGCTATAACTAAAACATAGATAGATATAGCTTCAGCAAAAGCAATAGATAAAACCATAGAGGTCTGAATTTGTGAAGATGCCTCTGGATTTCTTCCGATTGCTTTCATTGCTTCACTACCAATTTTCCCAACCGCAAGAGCTGGACATATTACTCCGATAGCAATTGTGAGCCCCGTTATTATATCAACTACTATTACATGATCAAAACAGCATGCTATTGCTGTCGCAACTGTTGTTACTGCTGGATCCATAGTCTTGAGACCGTTAAACAATATCGTTTCTACTGCGATTTTTAAATCTCGCTACGAAAGCATATTGTTCCGCACTCTCATTTTAAAATCAATTTATTATAATTTTTTATTTAATTTGCGACCTTTTTCCGCTTATTGTCGGTTTTCATCGCGCCTTCCATAATAAGTCTAAAGATGCGATAAAAGCCAACAACAAACATGGAATTAATGCCCAGCTGTTGAAGCTGTGCCGTAAAAAATAATTATTAAACTTGCAAAAATCAATGGTTGAATAACTGCGACCAACAACTCTAACATTATAAAGGGCAATGGAAGCATAAATGCGCATAAAAAATGCACAACAAGCATAAGAACTTCTCCAGCGAATAAATTTCCAAACAATCTAATAGCCAAAGAAAATGTTTTCGTTATCTCTCCAACCCCCTCTAACATTCCAACAAAAAGCAAAATCGGACTTTTAAAATTTAAAAACTTACCAATATGACCCCAAACTCCCAATCTTCTCATCGCCATTATATGAACAAGCGCCATGGAAGACATAGCCACTCCCAAAGTAAAATTGATATCAGTGGTTGGAGCTCGCATCAACGAAAAAACGCCCAGACCGGGCACTATTCCACTAAGATTACAAGCTAAAATAAGAAAAAATATTGTTGTAGCTAATGGGAATATCTCTTCTGCTTTTTTTCTATCTCCAAGAATACCCTCTATATAGCCCAACATACCTTCTAAAATAAATTCTATAAAATTTTGAATGCCTTCTGGCACCATTTTTCTCTGTTTTAAGGCAAAAGAAAACAGACCAAAAACAAGCAATCCAATCACAACACTTAGAATAAAAGTGTTTGTGATTGAAACACCGAAAATTTCAAACATTGGATGTGCCGCAATGGAAATTTCGTGTATGCCCATAGGTCTGAATTAAAAACTTAATAATTGATTATAAAAAATTCGTTGTGGATAACTTTCTTGACAAATTAACAATTTATTGTCAACCTTACCAGCAACATTTTTACTATAATACTTTCTAAAAAAATTACAACCCCCTTTTACCCCGTATCCCCGTACACACCCCCCTATTCACAATACTATTCGCCATAACCCCGTAAAGCTTAATTGATTCCAAGCCCATACCCACAACTCTAAACACCTCTCTACCGCTTCCACGACCAACAACAACCAATAATAAAGACGAAAACACGCCTTTCAGCGTGTTTCGTTTTTATGCGGACCCGATGGGATTTGAACCCACGACCTTCTCCGTGACAGGGAGACGTGCACTCCAGGCTGCACCACGGGTCCATTTATACTCTTAGCTAGTGCCGATGATTGGATTTGAACCAATGACCTTAACTTTATGAATGTTATGCTCTAACCAACTGAGCTACATCGGCTAAAACTTCTCTGAAATAAATCAAGAACTTAAATAAAACTTGTTGCGGTGCCTGGAATTGCACCAGGGTCTCAAGGTTATGAGCCTCGCAAGATACTACTTCTCCACACCGCGATGTCTATGTTAATTATAGATTAGTTAAGCTAACCCATAACTTAATCAATAATCAATGACAGATTATCATTGATTATTAAAACAGTTATATTTTAATAGAAAATTGAAATAATGTCAATTTTTTGTAAAAATTTTTTTAAAAAATTTGGAGTTCGTGAAAAGCACGCTCATAGACCACCAAAAGGCTCTTTGTCTTATCTCTGCTTAATTTATAATTTGGATCGTGGACAATATCATTACGAACCTTATGAACATCCTGAAGTTCATCTAAATTTGAAATAACCCCTTTTAGCTGTTCTAATCTATCATCAATAACCTTGCCAGTATACCCCATTTTCTTTAAATTACTATCAAGTAATTCATCTGCCTCAATTACAGATAATTTATAATCTGATTCAGAACCTTTTTCCAATCTGCCCATTATCCTTTCCCAATCCCTATCTATCTTTTTTGCTCCATAAGAATGAAATGTCAAAAATTCCACAAGGTTTTCCAAAAACGCTACTCTTAACCACCCTGTTTTTTGCATAACAAACATGATGAAAACGATAAAACATATACCAACAATAATAAAAATTATTTTATATGGAAATAATGTTCTCGCAAGATCTGGAGAAAACCAAAACTCAGAAGAAAAAAAAGATGAAACTATTCCGTTTGTATTTATTGCTGAAATTATATCCATATTTTAAAATATGAGAATGTAGAACAATATGCTTTCATAGCGAAATTTTGAAATCGCAGTAGAAATGATATTGTTTTACACTCTCTCAATATATAATACTATTCCCCCATAATAGGAGCTTGAAAATTTTCTGCAATTTTGCCTGCTTCAAAAATTGTTTTTTCGTCAAATGGTTTCCCAATAAGCTGAAGTCCGACAGGCAAATTATCTACTTTTCCACACGGAATACTAATCGCTGGCAACCCAGCCAAATTAACCGCGCCAACAAAAACATCAGAAAGATACATTGTCAAAGGATCTTTCGTTTTTTCTCCCAAAGAAAATGCAGTACATGGCGAGGTAGGAGTTAGAATAATATCAACTTTTTTAAAAGCTTTATCAAAATCTTGTTTAATTAACGATCTAATTTTTTGAGCCCTAACATAATAGGCATCATAATAACCACTAGATAGAACATAGGTTCCAAGCATAACTCTTCGGCGAACCTCATCTCCCAATCCCTCACTTTTTGAATTCAAATAAGTATCCAATAAATTCTCACCTTTTGAAGAGCGTTTTCCGTATCTTATTCCGTCATAACGAGCCATATTAGATGAAACCTCTGAAGCGCAAATAATATAATAAACTGGCATTGCGTATTCAGTATGTGGCAAACTAACCTCCTCAATCTTAACGCCAAGTTCTTCATATTTTTTTATCGCTTGTCTGATGTTTTTCTCTACCTCTAAATTCATTCCTTCAATAAAATATTCTTTGGGTACTCCAATTCGCAATTTTTTAATATCAAACTTTTCTCGCTTTATATCCTCTCTTTCAATAGAAGTAGAATCCAACGAATCCTCTCCGCAAATTGTCTTAAAAATAATCTCTGCATCTTCAACAGTTTTAGCAAACGGACCAATTTGATCTAAAGACGAAGCCATTGCGATTAAACCATATCGTGAAACTCTTCCATAAGTCGGCTTCATACCAACAACACCGCAAAAACTAGCCGGTAAACGAATGGATCCCCCTGTATCAGAACCAAGTGCCCCAGCGCTTAAACGAGCCGAAACAGACGCGGCTGAACCGCCAGAAGAACCTCCTGGCACCCTATTTAAATCATGAGGATTACGCGTTTGAACAAAAGCCGAATTCTCACAAGAAGAACCCATCGCAAATTCGTCAAGATTCACTTTGCCTAAAAATACAGCACCAGCATTTTTCAACTTTTTAATACAAGTAGCATCGTAAGTAGCAGTATAATCCTCTAAAATCTTTGATGCAGCAGTGCATTTTATTCCATCAATTAAAATATTATCTTTTATTGCCAAAGGAATTCCAGCTAACAACGGCGTTTCTTTTTTTAAAGAAATTAAATCATCTATCTCTTTTGCTTGAGAAAAAGCTAATTCTTCAAGCACCACTAAAAATGCATGAATTTTCTCATCTTCTTCGCGAATTCTATCTAAATACGCCTTAGTGAGTTCTAAAGCTGAAAATTCTTTTTTTATTAAGCCCTCATGAGCTTTAACAATTGTTAGCGTTGTTAAATCTGACATAAAAAATCGCTAAATTAAAAATGATTTCAGAAGCAAATTCAGAAAATGGTTTTAATGAGTATTAGGAGTCAAAATTGCTTGGTTTTGCTTTAGCAAAAATTTTGACGACGCGTTAAGTGAGTTTTGCCGCTGGAGCAAAACGAACGGCTCATTAAAATTATTTTCTGAATTTGCTTCTTGCAAAATTATTTCGTAATTTGAAACTATAAAATTCTTTTAACTTTTACATATCTACTTTCGCACTCTGGTATTTCTTTTATTAATTTATCTACCTTTTCCATTGGCAAACTATTAACTTCATCCTCTCTCATTATATTTTCTGGCATAAAAGGATGCGTTGTTGGTTCAACATCTGAAACATCAACTTCTTTTAATTTATTCACATAATCTAAAATAGAACCAAGCTCTTTTTGGAATTTTTCAATTTCATTATGCGTCAAACTAAGTCTGGCAAGCTTAGCGATATGTTCAACATCTTTTTTTGAAATCATCTTGGTAATTCTAAATACTCTGTTTCTATAAGGGCTTCGTGCAATTTCTCAATATCCTCAAGAACCATACCCGCACCCCTAGCAACAGCTGTTAATGGATCATCAATAATTTTAGTCGGAATTTTTGTCTCTTTTGTTATTAAAACATCTAAACCTCTTAAAAGAGATCCTCCGCCAGCAAGACAAATCCCTCTTGACATAATATCAGCAAGTAATTCTGGAGGAGTTTCTTCTACTGTAACCTTCACAGCATTAAGAATTTTTTTCACTGATTTGTCCATTGCATGTCTTATCTCTTGATCAGAAACAACTATTTCTTCTGGCAATCCTGTTGCTAAATTCCTACCACGCATTGACATATGCATTCTTTCTTTAAGCGGAAACGCAGAACCAATTTTTATTTTAATATCTTCCGCAGTACGCTCCCCAATTAAAAGTTTGTATTCTTCTTGACTAAAATAAATAATATCTTCATTAAGTTTATCTCCCGCGATACGAAGACTTTTTGAAATAACTAACCCGCCCAATGAAATAACAGCCACCTCAGTCGTTCCACCACCAATATCAACAATAAAATTTCCCCCTGCTTCTTGAATCTCAAGAGGAGCCCCAATCGCTGCTGCCATAGGCTCTTCAATTAAATAAACATCTCCAGCACCAGCATTTTTCGCAGCATCTTTAACCGCCTTTCTTTCTACCTCGGTAACACCGCAAGGAATACCTATAATAACTCTTGGACGAAAAAAAGAATATCTTCTTTTAACTTTTTCAAGAAAATATTTTAACATTTGCTCGGTCACTTCAAAATCAGACACTACTCCCTTTACTAAAGGTCTAACCGCAACAATATATCCTGGAGTTCTTCCAATCATTTTCTTTGCTTCATTGCCAATAGCTAAAACTTGTCCAGTTTTCTGATTTACCGCAACCACAGATGGCTCTGAAATTACTATTCCCTTATTTCTCACATAAACCAATGAATTAGCTGTCCCTAAATCAATCGCAATATCTTGAGAAAAACTAGAAAAAAATTTTTTTAACATTTTGAATCTTTTGATAGTGAGACTATTGAACAATATCATTTCTACTGCGATTTTAAAATTGTGGCTACGGCTTTGTAAAAATTTTTCGACGTATACGCCGTATATGCCTCAAAATTTTTACTTTGCCTCGCTCACAAGTTTTAAATCTCGTTACGAAAGCATATTATTCAATACCCTCAAGTCTTTTATTTTCACTATCCTTACTTCTTGTTTATGACGCTCCTTTATCTCAACACTATCTTTTTCCAAAGTTCGCTCACTTATAACAACTCTTAACGGTATTCCAATCAAATCAGCATCAGCAAATTTTTCACCAGGTCGTTTATCTACCCTGTCATCATATAAAACTTCTTTTTTTCGTCCCCGTAAATCGTGATATATTTTTTCAGCTGTTTTTTTAATCTTATTATTTATTGCCTGATCCCTACTGTTAAGCGCTATCAAATGAACCTGAAAAGGTGCTACTTCTTTTGGCCAAATAATTCCCTGCTTATCATTATAAATTTCAACTATTGTTCCCATTAAACGAGTATGCCCAACCCCATAACAACCCATTGTCACTAATTTTTTGGAACTATCTTTGTCAACAAATTCAAAATTAAATGGTTCTGTATACTTTGTTCCTAATTTAAAAATATTACCCACCTCTATCGCTTTCTCTTCTCTGAATTGTTCTTTCCCGCATTCGGAGCATTTCAAATAATCTTGCTTTATTTCTTTATTTATTGCAAGTTTACAATTTTCGCAAACATAAATAATATCTTCTCCAGCCGAAGTGCTTACTTGAAACTCATGCGAAAAATCTGAAAAACTACCACCAGACGCCATAGTTAAATATACTTTTTCTTTCAAACCCATTCTCTCAAAAATTTTGAAATAAGCTGTTTTAACCTTTTCATAATATTTATCTAAATCATCTTCTGAAATATGAAAAGAATAAAGATCTTTCATTTTAAACTCTCGCGTTCTCATTAGCCCTGATTTAACCCTAATCTCATCTCTAAATTTTACTTGCTCTTGATAAACATAACAAGGCAAATCCTTATAAGAATAAATATATTTTTGAACAAATGGCACAACGACCTCTTCATGCGTTGGAGCCAAGGCATATTCCTTACCACCACTCCCTTTTATTTTAAAAAGCTCTTCAAAACTTTTCCACCGCCCTGTTTGTTCCCAATTTTTTTTAGAAACCAACCCAGGCATTAAAATTTTTTGTCCATCAATTTTTTCTATTTCTTCAGAAATTATTTTTTCAATATTTTCTAAAACTTTCAAACCCAAAGGCAAAAAACTATAAACTCCAGCTGACAATTTATCAATAAAACCAGCCCTTATTAAAAGTTGGGCGTTTAAACTCTTTTCGTTTTTTGGCGCATCTTTTATTGTTCTGCTAAAAAGCTCTGATTGTTTCATACTAATAAATATAACAAAACTAATTTTAGAAACAAAAATCTATTTTATAATTTTAAAATAAATTTTGAATATCTTTAAAAGTAACAAATAACATTAAAGAAATTAATAGAACAAAGAAAAATGCGGTAATATTTTGTTCTATTCTTTCAGAAACTGGTTTTTTTCTAATAGCTTCAATACCTAAAAATACCAGCTTGCCACCATCTAAAGACGGAATAGGAAGAATATTAAACAACGCTAAAAAAATAGAAATGATGGCAATAAATCTCAAAAAATAACTTAAACCTAATGACCCCATCTCAGCAAACAATCCAAAAATACCTATTGGCCCCATTACCTTAGCGCCAACTGGCATTCCGTCACCATTAAACAAACTAGAAATCACTGTTGCCCAACCCTTAAGGGCTCCGTATGTTAAATTGTATGTTTCTATTGCCCCACGAATTGGCGCTTCATATAATGGATAAGACTTTACTGCTGTTCTTGTTAAACCAATCCCTATCTTGCCCTGCCCTTCTGGTGGCGTAACCCTTGGCACTAATACTGCCTCAAAAATTTCCGCTTTTCTTTCAATAGTTAAAATAATCTCCCGTCCCTCATATTCTTCAACAAATTCTTGAACTTGTTTTACTTTATCTATTGATAATTGATGATCATCTATTGATAATTGTTTTATTATGTCTCCCAGCTCAAGCCCTGCCATACTAGCTGGTGAATCGGAAGATATTGCCATAATGCAAACTAATGGATTTACAAAACCATCAGTTTCTTCATCTGATATTGCAGAGGGCATACCTAAAGCCATTACAATACTTAAAAGAACCCACGAAACAAGCCAAAACATCAACACGCCACCTAAAATAATTAAAATTCTTTGCCAAATTGGCTTATTGCTAAAACTCTTTACATCTTCTATTCCGCCCTCCTCTCCACGAATTTTAACAAATGCGCCAAGAGGCAAAAGATTTAATGAATAAAGCGTCCCTCTAAATTTTTTGCCAAAAATACGAGGAGGATAACCAATACCAAATTCTTCCACCTCTACACCAAATTTTTTGGCAAACATAAAATGACCGTATTCATGAAGAACCATTAAACCGATTAAACTGAAAAAAGCAATAATGATAGTTAAAAACATAACTTAAAAAAGCTGAACAATATCATCTTCTACTGCGCCCAAGCCTGTCCATGGACAGGCTGGGTTCGCTACGAAAATATATTGCCCCACATTCCCAAAAAATTTTAAAAAATTAAAACAAAAACTACCCCTCTATTTCTTTTCTTTTTCTATCTGCCACTTCTTCAATCTTTTTATTATACTCATCAATTAATTTTTGAAGCTCGTCTTTCCCCTTAAATTTATCATCTTCAGAAATTTCTTTTTCTCTTTCTTTTAGTTGAAGCTCTTTCCATGCTTGCTCTCTCCAATGCCTTACGGTCTTTCTTGTTTCTTCTTGTTTCTCTGATAAAACACGAATTAAATTTTTTCTAAATTCTTCTGTTAATGTGGGAAAATTAATGCGAACTACATCTTTATCCACCACAGGAGAAATTCCAGCGGATGACCTGAAAATAGCTTTTTCAATTGGCTCTAAATATGATTTATCCCATGGCTGAATAACAAGTTGTCGCGGATTAGAAGATAAAATTGTCCCCAATTGCTTTAATGGAAAATTCTGCCCAAAACAATCAACTATAATATCTTCCACCAAAGAGGCAGAAGCTCGTCCAGTTTGAAATTTCGCCAATTCTCCCTCAAAAAATCCAAAAACCTTTTCCAATTCTGGTTTTATTTTATCAATAATTTCTTTATATAACATATAATTTAACGATTAAAAAAAGAATAAAATTATTTTAATTTATATTTTTAATATAACAAAATATCTGCTGTGTGGCAAACCACAAATAAAAAAGCGAAGGTTGTGCCTTCGTTTTATTATTTTTTTATCCACTTTAATTTTGACATTGCTTTATCAAAATCAGTGTAAAAAATTCTTATCGCCAAATCACTAATCCCGCCAACCCAAACCAAATTTTCTTTATATCTCAATAAACCATTTCCAAATACCACATTACACCGATTTCCATAAATTTCTTCTATCCCTTTTGGCGCTAAAAGATATTCATCGCTTATCGCAAGCAAATCTCCAACCTTATCCACGACCGCTAAGCCATTTCGGTATGATAAATCTTTTTTAAGAATTCCGTGCCAACCAACAAGATATTCATTGCTGCTAATTTTGAGCGAATTCGTGGACCAACCAACCTTATCTTCAAATTCTGTGGCTGTAATTTGAACCTTTAAACTATCTTCTGTGAAGGTCAAATCATCAAAATCAGCAATATCTGCTTCGCCAGACCAGCACCATTGAATATTATCTTTGAGATAAAACCTTGTAAGCATAGACGCCTTTTTTAAGCTTTTATTATCAAGAAAAACAGCATCTTTATTTGGCAACGCACAATCTTCGGTTTTTCCCCTTATCTTAAAAAATCCTTTTCCATTAAGTTTGCCCTGCTTAGAAAATTTAGCAAGAGCCAATACAGTCCTCTTCTTAACTGAAAAAGAATTTGGCGTCTCGTAATACCTGCCATAGCCAGTATAAAGAAAGCGCAAATCATTGCCAAATTTATCAACCCTAGCATCTTCACATCCATCTAACTCCCAAATCGTATCTGGATAAAGAATAATTTTTGTGGGAAAAGGCTCTATGAAATATCTTGAATATCTAAAGCCGCTGAACATCATTGCTTCTATGTCTACTTCAAATTCTCCAATACTTGACGGACTATGATTATATATATTATCAAAATTCAAACGAGGATATATTCTTACATTAGATTTACCGTCAATATTAATAGCTCCAGGATTCCACGCTGCCACAGGTTGTTTTCCCAAAAAATTCGTGACATCTAAATCTTGTGATCTTATTATTGCCCCTCTCTCAAAAATGTCGTCGGTTCGTTCATATCTTTGCAAAAAACTCTTTTTACTTTTCTTTTTCGCAATTATCGCAAGAGCTCTTAACCTCTGTTCCATATCTTCATTTTCCATTTTTACCACCATTTTCTACTTTTTAAATTTTTAAATTAACTATTAATTCATAACAGCCTTTCTCCATTTTGTCAATATAAAAACGAAGGACATACCTTCGTTTTTTAATTTATTTCATTGAAAAGCTCTTTAACTGCCCTTACTGGATCTTCTGCTTCATATACCGCTCTACCAACAATAAATTCTGTAACGCCCAACTCTTTTAACTGAGACAGTAATCCACCCTGAACCTTAAATCCTGTTGATTTAATTGTTATATCTTTACCGCCAAACGCATCAATATTTTTATGAAATCTCAATATTTCTGGTTTAGTAGCAGGATAAACAAAATTTTTAATTCCAAATGCTAAAGCATCTTTTAAAATCATTGAGCTAATAAACTTTCCCAAATATCTACTTGCGCCTGGATGCGTCATCTCTACTACACACACCGGAACAGCATTATATCTAAAACATGCTTTCGCAAAAGATTTTAGTGTTTCGTTACCAGCCCCCATTGGACACGCTATTATCTCATCTGCACCAGAAAAAGCAATCAACATCACCTGCAATTCCGTTATATTTGGAATATCTGTTGCTAATTTCTGACCATCATAAATTATCCGAACATCTGTCCTATTTTTTATCTCACTTATAACGCCAAGACCATTCTCATAAACTAACAGCGAACCCACCTTGTATCCAGCTAAAAAACTCTCCACTGGCTCTAATGTCTTAATAACACTAAAAGCTCGTTCTTTACTCATATCCAAAGACACAATTATTTTATTCATTTCCGTTTTCTACTAAATACCCATATAAAAACAGCATCGTACGATTACTTATAATCGCACGCCCTATTTTTTCAAACCCAAAATAAAATAAATGGTTAAAAACCTGCTTGATATCAACAATGCTCACAATTTCTAAATTGTTTTCTTTAAATATTTGCAAATCATCTTCGCTTAATTCTTTTCTGTGAACACCAACAAAAATAGTTGCTTTTGGATTTATTTTTTTATGCTCTTGCAATTTTTTCAAATTATCAATTTTCGTCTTACCGCTCGTAATCACATCGTCCACTATCAACACCCTATCGCCATCTCTTAAATCACCGACAATCATTTTATCGCTTCCGTCTCCGTGTTGTTTTTTCTCTTTCCTGTCATATCCACATCTTTTATTAACACCATAAAAATGGAACAATTGAGCAGCGATTAAAGACGCTAACGGAATTCCCTTATATGCTGGACCATGGATATAATCAAAATTTTCCAGCCCAACTTTTTCTTTTATCCCCACAGCATAAATCAAAGAAATAATTTCAGCTGTTTTACCATCATTCATAGCGTCTGCTAAACTAATAAAATATGGGGCTTTTCTGCCGTTCTTTAATTCAAACTTTCCAAATTTTAACGCTCCTGTTTTTGCTAAATGCCGAATAAACTCTACTTGGAAATAATCTAATTTTTCCATCCCTACCCTTTCAAACCCTTTCTCTTCTGATGCCATTTTCTTTCTCTTTTTTTTAATGAACCACTGTCAAAATAGAACAAAATAAAAGCCCTGTCAAGAAATTTTAAACAAATTAAAAAGAGGATTTTTATTAATCCTCTGTTATAGCCCTGTTGCGCAATAATACTTTCTGCCAAAAACCAAATATTTTTGCTGAAAATCATTTAGAACTCGTCGGCTATGCTAAAGCATAACCTCCTCACTCTTCATAATTTTCATCAAAAAATCTTTAATTTTTCATCAGAAAAATTATCACGCAATAGGTCTTTTATTCTTCTAAAAGATCCTCTGCGTTATCAATTTCTCTATAACCGTCTTTAGTTATTACCGTGACTAACACACCATTCCCTGAAGCACTATCTCTCTCCATTGCGACCTTGACTGCTTTAACGGCAAGCTTTATTCCTTCTTCTATAGACATTCCCTCAAAATACATCGCCTCGAGAATACCATAAACAAATGGACTCCCAGATCCGGTAGCGCTAAATGCCCGATCCTTAATAGATGAACCATCGCCACCAATATTATATATACTTCCACCATTCTTATCTATCCCCCCAATCAAAACTTGCAAATTCAAGGGCTGAGAACACAAAACATTGGTCAACACAGTAGACATTGCCTTTACCGATATCTGTTTTCCTCCATGACTGTGTCTATATAGATTTGCTTGAACTTTTAACATTCTTATTACCGCCTGAGCATGCGAGACAGCGCCAGCCATTGTCATACAAATATAAGCGCTTATTTGATTTGTTTTTTTGGCATCCTTATGAGCAATCATACTACCCATTGTCGCGCGCTTATCACTAGCAAATACTACTCCGTCCTTACAAACTATTCCAAGTGTCGTTGTTCCAGTCTTTAAAAAATTGCTTTCGTTTTCCATTTTTATCCCTCCATCCTATCTATAAATAATCTAATTTCTCCAGAATCCAAGACTCGAAGCATCTCTGTCTTATTTTCCACAAAAGCAACGCTCACATTATCCAAGTTGATATTTTCCACAACATTATGCAGTATTTCTAAACCGAATATCGTTGCTTGTTCAAGCGTCATATTTTCATCATAGTGCTCTTCCAATATATGCATTGCTTCTTTGTTTCCGCCACCTATTGCTGTTGCTTGACACACAAGAAGTGTTCCGCTAACATCGGTCTGTATAAGATACGACTCTCCGTCACATACGCCAGCTATCAACAAAGCTGCCCCAAATGGACGAACTCCAACTACCTGTGTATAATGTTGCATTTCATCACAAAGAGTCTTTGCTAACGATTTTACCTCTATAGGCTCATCGTAAAGCGCGCGATTATTCTGCGCGACTAC
Organism: bacterium; assembly: GCA_030596105.1. Classification (GTDB taxonomy): domain Bacteria; phylum Patescibacteriota; class Minisyncoccia; order Minisyncoccales; family DAOVPY01; genus JAUVKU01. The sequence goes on along the minus strand of JAUVKU010000014.1, from coordinate 2,067 downwards.
TCTTGCGATGTTTAACAACTTTCTTGCATCTCCCAACATACCCGAGCTAACCATTCCTATATGATCGTCAACCTCTGACACGCGTTTCACAGACTCTGACTTAACTAGTTTCCTAACTCTCTTTTCAGCTAACAATACAACGCCGTCTTTTGCCTCAATTCCAATAGCGAGTGATCCATTCTCAGTAGCTTCTCTGGCGTACATAAGACTATATATTCTGCCACCAGGACCGAACATATTACCTTTATCATATTCAGCAAGATTAACTTGCATTTCTTCACTCATATTTATCACCTTTTCCTATTTTAAATAACTATATTATCTTAAAACATATTATACTCTTTGTCAACACCAAAACACATATGAGCATAACTTGTTCATTTTAAAATTTAAAAAAAATTGTATTTCAAAGTATAATATAGTTTTCCACAGATTAGCTATTGACAAAAAATAATAAAAAAAGTAAGATAAAGATGTTAATAGATTATACTATTAACAAAATAAGAGAAAGTAAACAATTTACAATCACACCCAACCATACACAGTAATTACAACCACCACAAACTAACCCCTCCAAGCAACTCCACCAGCAACCACAACCAAATCCAAACAACCACAACACCCCCAAGATTATACAACTTTCTCTACTCAAAAGGCGCTAACACAAGTTATCGCCTTATTTTTTTAAATATTAAAATTATGAAATTATTTTTTACAATTCCAACATTAACATTTCTAAAGCTATCTTCGCATTAACATTGGTGCTTGAAAGTAAATATCGTATATCAATAATACTCCCGACAATTTTTTCTAATTGCGATAACGAATATTTTATTTTTAATTTAGAATCTGCAACTTTAAATTTTCCCAATAACAACGCCCTAAAATATCTCAACCATAAATCTAAAATATCTTGCAATTCTTCTTTTTCAGAAATATTCTTTGCATATTGAAAACGAAAAGCTAAGTCAGCATTTATTAACTGGGTAATTTCTTTTACTTTTTGTTTTTCTTTTTCAAATTCTTTCGGATCTTCTAAAAAATTTATTGCCCTACCTGGCCTACCCCAAGAAAAAGCCGTGATTGATGTTGCCTGATTTTCAGAAAGTTTTTTACCCATCAAAAACTTTTTAATTTCTTGTTTTGGAACTGAATAAAATCTTAATACTTGAACGCGAGAAAGAATCGTTGAAAGCAATGCGTCAGAATGTTCTGCGATTAAAATAAAAACCGTTTTGCCTCTCGGCTCTTCAAGCAATTTTAAAAACGCATTTTGCGCTTCTTGATTTAAAAGCTCCGCATTATCTATAATTATCGTCTTAAAAGAACCATCAAAAGACCGCAAAACAAGATGCGAACGCAATGCTCTAATTTGAGCAACCTTAATCTCTTTTTCTCCGTCTCCAACCTCAACAAATGTAAGCTCTGGATAAATATTTTTTTCAATTTCTCTACAAGTCCTACAAGTCATACATGGCTCTCCGTTCAAAGGAAAACGACAATTTAACAATTTTATAAACTCAATCGCAACAATTTTTTTTCCCAAACCCTGTTCTCCACAAAAAAATAGAGCATGCGGAATCTTTCCATGCTCGATTGTTTTCTTTAAAAGCTCTTGTTGTTTTTTATGTCCAATTATCATAAATTATAAGATTGTCTTTTACTCATTATACTTCTTTTGTATAATTCTAAATTCTCAAGCACCATTCCAGTTCCCTTTGCAACGCACAATAATGGATCTTCTGCCACAAAACAAGGCACTCCAGTAGATTGCGCAATAAGCTCGTCAATATTTTTAAGAAGCGCTCCGCCACCAGAAACTACCATCCCCTTGTCCATTATATCTGCTGCCAATTCTGGAGGAGCATCTCTCAAAACTTGTTTTATTATTTGAATAATTTCCCCCAATGGCTCTGATAGAACCTCGCAAATTTCATTAGACGAAACTTTAACATGTTCAGGAAGTCCAGAAATTAAATCGCGCCCTCTAATTTCATAGCTCCTCTCTTTAATTTCTGGCAAAGCTACTCCAATTTTTATTTTAATATCTTCCGCTGTTTGATCTCC
>JAUVKU010000046.1 GCA_030596105.1 bacterium | reverse complement strand
GAGTAGGAGCTCGGTCTAATATAGGAGAAACAGCGATTTATAAGCTACTTTATTTCATAGACTTTGACTACTATGAAAAATATGAAGAGCAGTTGATAGGCGCTAAATATATTAAAAATCATTTTGGTCCAACGCCAGTTGAATTTAAAGATATTGTTGACGAAATGCAGAATAAAGGCGAAATAGAGAAGATTAAAAGTAAGTATTTCCAGTATGAGCAAAGAAAATATTTGCCACGGCGTTCAGCTGATTTAAAGATTCTCTCTGCTCAGGAAATTCAACACATAGATGAAGTGTTAAATCGTTTGGCGTGGAAAAACGCTAAAGAATTAAGCGAGTATTCGCATTCAGACACTCCGTGGAGGGTTCATGAGATAGGAGAGGAAATAAGTTACGAAACCGTTTTTTATCGGGACGATGATCATTCTGTAAGAAATTACGAAGATGAACTTTAAAACCGCGAGAGAATTTGAAAGAGATTTTAAAAAATTGTCCAAAAAATTTAAATCATTGGATGATGATTTAAATGTATTTAAAAAAGTTTTAAGCGAATCGCCATTAGGAATTGGCAAACACTTTAATATTATTACAAAAATTGATTCTATTTCTATTGTTAAAGCTAGATTTTTTTGCAGGAGCTTGAAAAAGAAAGATTTAAGGATTATTTACGCATATGTTGAAGAGCATCAAGTTGTTGAGATGATAGGCATTGATTTTATAGAAATATATTTTAAGGGGAACAAAGAAAGTGAAGATAGGGAGAGAATAAAAGAATATTTAAAAATTATAAAAATCGGAAGTTGAACTTCCGATAGTTTATTAAAAAAAATTATAAAAAACAAAGAGCGTCGTTAGACGCCCTTTGTTTTTGTTATCTTGTGTGGTGGGGTTACATTCCCATTCCCATTCCGCCCATTCCCGGCATACCTCCCATTGGTGGCATTCCTCCTCCCATTCCGCCGCCACTTGTTTTGTCTTCTGGTTGGTCAGCAACAACACATTCGGTTGTTAATAGCATTGCGGCCGCTGAAACAGCGTTTTCTAATGCTGAGCGAACTACTTTTGTTGGGTCAACAATTCCAGCTAGGATTAAGTCTTCGTAAACATCTTTTGCTGCATTGTAGCCAACATTGTTTTCTGAGTTAAGAACTTTGTCAACAACTACAGATCCTTCTTTTCCAGCATTATTGGCGATTTGTTTAATCGGCGCTTCTAATGCTTTTTTCAAGATATCAAAACCGATTAACTCTTCTTTGTCTTGAACTTCTGGAAGAGTTAAATTTTTAAGCGTTCTTATAAGTGCCACTCCGCCACCTGGAACAAGTCCTTCTTCAACAGCAGCTTTTGTGGCCGCTAAAGCGTCTTCTGTTTTGTGTTGTCTTGCTTTTTGTTCAACTTCTGTGGCAGCGCCAACTTTTAATACGCCAACTCCCCCTGCTAATTTAGCCAATCGTTCTTGTAGTTTTTCTTTATCAAAGTCAGAAGTGCTAGCATTTAGTTCGTTTTTGATTTGAGCAATCCGAGCTTCAACAGCTTCTTTTGCGCCCCTTCCTTCAACAATGGTTGTGTTTTCTTTTGTTGAAACAACTTTTCTTGCTTGTCCGAGCATATTTAGTTCAATTTTATCTAATTTCAATCCTAATTCTTCAGAAATGACTTGACCTCCAGTAATACAAGCAATATCTTGAAGCATTTCCTTTCTTTTATCTCCAAACCCAGGAGCTTTTACAGCTAATGTGCTGAATGCCCCTCTTAGCTTATTTACAACTAATGTTGCTAAAGCATCGCTGTCAATTTCATCAGCGATAATCACTAATTCTTTTTTGCCAGCTGCTGCTACTTTTTCAAGGGTTGGAACAATGTCTTGCACTGCAGAGATTTTTTTATCTGTGATTAAGATATATGCATCTGCGAATTCAGCTTTCATTTGTTCCGCATTTGTAACCATATAAGGGGAAATGTATCCTCTGTCAAATTGCATTCCTTTAACGATTTCTTTTTGAATTCCAAAAGTTTTGGATTCTTCTATTGTGATAACTCCGTCTTTGCCGACTTCGTCCATTATTTCAGCTATAAGATTTCCGAGTTCAGCGTCTTCAGCTGAAATTGTGGCTACTTGAGCAATATCATTTTTATTTTCTACTGGTTTTGACATTTCTTTAAGATTTTTGATGACTTCTCCAGAACATTTTTCTATTCCTCTTTTTATTGCCAAAGGATTTGTTCCAGCGGTAACATTCTTTAAACCTTCTGAAACAATAGCTTGAGTAAGTATTGTTGCTGTTGTTGTCCCATCTCCAGCACAGTCATTGGTTTTTGAAGCTACTTCTTTTATGATTTCAGCTCCCAAATTTTCTATTTTGTCTTCTAATTCAATGTCTTTGGCTATGGTTACACCGTCATTTGTGATTGTTGGCACGCCAAAACCTCTGTCTAAAACAACATTTCTACCTTTAGGCCCCAATGTTACTTTTACTGCATCAGCAAGTTTGTCTACCCCAGTTTTTAATTTCTTTCTTGCATCTTCGCTATAATTAATTTGTTTTGCCATTTTTTTATTTTGAGAGTGTGGAACACTCTTATTTTAATTTTAATTTTAATTTGTTTGTTGTGGCTGTTCGGTTTCGTTTTCAATAGTCGCAAGAATGTCTTCTTCTCTGGCAATTAAGAATTCTTTACCATTGATTTTTATTTCGTTTGGTCCGTATTTAGTAAAAAGCACAACATCTCCTTCTTTTACGTTAAGAGGAACAACATTGCCGTTTTCGTCTTTTGCTCCTGGTCCAGCGGCAACAATTTTGCCTTGCTCTGGTTTTTCTTTTTCAATTGTTTCTGGCAACAAAATACCGCTTTGGGTTTTTGTTTCTTCTTTAATTGGCTGAATAAGAACATGATCTGACAAGGGTTTTATTTTCATAGTTTTCAATGTTTTTAATAAATTATAATATAACCTTACTAATCTATTTTAAGCATTTTAACATTTCTGTCAAGCTACCATATTTGGTGTTTAATATTGGCGTTTAATAATAGAATATAGCCAGGCGAGATTTGGTTTTGTCGTGCCTCATTCGAACTGTCTATATGGATTTTTTTAATATTTTGCTATAATAAAAATGTTAGAAATATATTTTAAAAAGGATCGTTTAATAGGGAAATTAGGGTGATAGTCAGATTATTTATTAAAAAACATTATTATTGTTAATATTATGGATAAAAAAACAATTATTTTATCAAGTATTGTTTTAGCGTTCATTGCAATACCAACATTTTTTTACAATCATCAAAACCAGCAAGATGTTAGAGATTTGAATAAAGATTTATCAAAAGGCGTAAAAGTAGTTAAAAGTTTTATTGGCAACAAATATAAGGTTGTGAATAATTTAGATGAATACGAATTTAAAGTGCCAGAAGAATGGGGTGGATTGTATGAAATTGAATATTATCATAAGAAAGAGGGATGCGGTGTTGTTGGTCTTTCTGTTCAGGGAGTGGAACATGATTTTGATACACATCTCGCCATTAAATCTTATTTATTGCTTGATCCATATATCTCTTTGGATGAATGGGTAGAAAAAGAAAAAATTCATAGATTTGACGAAATTTCTTGGGAAAAAGAGGAATTAACCATAGCAGATTATAAGACAATTAAGCTGGTTGAAAATGAGCAGATTGGTTCATGGTATTTTTTAAAAAATGATAAGAGGGTTTATGAAATTGGCGGGACGCTTGATGATGTTATTCAATACATAATTATTAATGGAAAATGGTAAAGTATTAAAAAATAAGGGCTTTGCGATAATTGGTAAAGCTTTTGTTGACATCGGAGGATATAATTTGTAGAATTAAAGAAGTAGGCAGTGAAATTTAATAAAAATAAATAATTATTATTAAAAAATATTAAATTGGTTGCAAGGGCGTAAAGTACGAATGCAATCATTACCATTATTATGGATAAAAAAAATATTATTTTGTTAGGCATTGTTACAATATTAATCGCAGCTCCAATCTTTTTTTATCAGTGGCAGAGTGGACAGGATTTAAATGCAGAAAATGGAAACGAAGAGCAACTTTTAGAAAATGGCACAAAAGAGTGGAGTCTTCAAGATGATTATACTAACCATGAGACAGGTGGTGGAATAATAATAAAAAATAAATTAGTTGATTTAAGTTTTTTTGTTGATGAAAATTGGACTATAAATGGAATAGCCCCTTCCGAAGAAGTGTATTTTATAAGACTTTTAAGCCCAGACGCAGAAATAAAGGACGCTTTTCTTCTAGTAGATGGTTGCGAGATTAATGTTGATGTGGTGCGCAATGAGGTCGCTTTTTTAAACTTGAAGACTGTTATATCTTCGGTGCTTGAAGATCCTGAAGGATATAAAAATAGAGAGATATCAGAAGAAGTAATAGAGATAAGCAGACGCAAAGCATTAAAAACAAGTATAAATTCTAATGATGTTGAAGGAGATGCTAACGGCATTGTTTATATAAATATTCCAACAAAGGAAGATAAGGTAATTTTGTTTGCAATGCATTTTACTTCGAATAGTCGCAAGAATTGCATGCAAGAGTTTGACGAGTTTTTAGGAAGGGTAACAATTGAGTAAAATAATTCAATAATTGGAGATTTTTGATAATCGTCTCAATAAATTGAGGCGATTGTTGTTTTGAATAGTTTTTTATGTAAAGATTTTGTTGACACTGAGGGCTAGGGTTTGTAAAATTAAAGAAATAGGCAGTGAAATTTAACAAAAATATTAAAGAGACAAATAATCGGAAGTTGAACTTCCGATTATTGAAATTTGACATTGGAGGTTGAAGTTTGTAGAATTAGAAAAGTGAATAAAGGAATTTTAACAAAAATTATAATTAAAAATAAATAAAAATATTAAATAAGCTGTATTCGTGCAAAACTCGGATACAGTTATTACGATTATGAACAAAAAAACCATTATTTTGTTAGGTGCTATTACAATCTTAGTCGCAGCTCCAATTTTTTTCTAT
>JAUVKU010000033.1 GCA_030596105.1 bacterium | reverse complement strand
CTGGATTTATTGTGTTCAAAATTAAGAAACAGCAGAAAATAATAATTAGCCCCAATATACTGGCTAATATTTGATCTTTTCCTTCTTTTATGGCCACTGGGTTTCCAGTGGCAATTAAATAGCAAAATCCGCCATAAACTAAAGATCCAAGGGCGATAATTCCAGTTGACATCAAAAGAAATTTAAATATGTATTCTATGTAATCAGGGAGCCATGTTTTTGTGGACATCGGGGTTTGCGCTTCTCCAAATGTTGGATATTCAATTTCTAATTCAGCTGCAAAAGAAAAATCAGAGAATAAAAATAGCGTTATAATTCCCAATAGGCAAATAAAGATAAATTTTTGTTTATTTCCTAACATATTATTATGAAATTTGGCAACCATTTAGTAAAATTCGCTGTTACAGCAAAGAAAGTTGTCGGTTTGATGCGGGGTATCAATATCAAAACCATAACAATTTTGAACTAATTCATCTTTTCCAAACTCTTTGCGTTTAGCCACTTCGCAGTTTATTAATGTTTTTAATATAATTTTTTCAGCATAATAATCGTTAATCGATAAACCTGGTGTGTACCATTCTTCTAATTGTAGTCTTGATTTTACTAATTTTTCTTCTATTTTTGCTATTTTTTCACTTAGAGTTATATCTACGGTTATATTTACAATTTCACCCTCAACTACTTCTTTTACGGTAAATGTGCCAATTGGGATTTCTGAATTTATTTTTGCGCAGGATGTTTGCGTATCTGGTAGGTAGGTGTCTCTGATATTCTCATAAATGGTTTTAATAGTTTCGTGATTGTCAGATATTCTATTGTTGTGCGAAATTACATTGTCGTATAGTGGATTAATTTTTTCTACCGAGTATGGGGCCTCTCCGGTGCAACTCCCGCAATAAAGACGATAAAAGGTTTTGCATACCACCTTTTTCTTTTTTCCGCTCCCTACTACTTTACAATCGCATTTGCCATTTTTCCAGCACTCGCAACTGCATGTACATGGAACATTTAGACAGTTATCTACACAATCATTATTTCTATCAGCCCCAGGTTTTGAAAGGAATATCAATTCAGTTATTTTCTCCCTTTCTAAAGCGGCTTCATCTACTGATTCTTCTCCAGCAGCAGCAGCTGCAATACTGCTATTCGAGCACTGAATGTTGCTGTCAAGAATAATAGAGAATTCGTTAAGTATTTTTTGGGCAAGATATTGGGCTTCGTCAACTACTTCGCCAATTGGAACTTCTGTTTCGCAAACAGTTTTTTCTCTAACTGTTATTCTTTTTGGTTGGTATTCAGAACAATAAAAAGTGGCTGGATCTGAACCAGGCAGAATATCTATATCTCCTTCTTTTCTGTGGACAACTGTCAACTCCTCAATTATATCTATTCTTTCAGTAGAATTTTTCCATTCATGAAAGCTGTTATACCACATTAATTCGTCTTTATCAGAACATTCTTTTATTTTGGCTCTGGATTCTTCTATGCGATAAGTCACCTCATCAAAGTATCTTCTATTGCTTTCAATATCATTTTCTTCTTCTTCTGGTTTGTATTTCAGTCCATAATAAAACGATGGGGTGGTAAAAGAAGAGTTATTAGACAAGGTATGTGTTGTGGTTGTTGTATTTTCTAAGTCGCTCATTTCATAAATTAATTTTTGAAGGTCTATTGAAAGATGCTCATTAATATCTATTAGGTTCTCTTCTATAAAGGCATCAACTTTATTGTTTTTTTCAGTGAAAGATTTAAAAGCTGTCGCGAACAAGTTAACTATTATTCTTTTTTCTTCTACTATTGGTTCTTGGTTTTCAACATCGGCTTGAGCGGCGGGAATGCTTGCTCTCAGCGCTTCTATACTTCCCCTATTAGGACATGGATCTCCAGCACATTGACTACAAGAACAACCGGTATTTTGGCATCCGCATCCATTACAACTTCGGTTACAATTGCTACATCTGCAATCCCGAACATTAAATATTAATTCTTCTGTCTCATTTTTTAAAATTTCAGAGTAATTTTTTAATATTTCGGATTCTTCTTCTAAATCAGCTATTAAGGGCAATAAAGTTTCTACCACTTCTTCGGTTTTTTTTGCAACGGTTTCTAATCGGTCAATTCTTTTTTCGTGCGTTAATCCTTGCGATGTTGAATAAAATTTATTATCCCCAAATCTGCCATTAATTAAAACCCCAAGAGGGTATTCCTCGGCTGGGATTGTTAGTCCCGCTCGTTCTGGTAGGGGCGTGAATGTAAATGTTTTTTCTTCAAGAGTAAACTCTTTTAAAATTAATAAGTCGGGATTTATTGTGTTCAAAATTAAAAAAGAGGAGAATAGAATGATAGTGCCTAAAATACCTGCGTATATTTGGTCTTTAGCATTCGCCATTATCATCGGTTTTCCAGCAGATGCTATGTAGCGTAAGCCAGCGAAAAGCGTAGATCCAAAAACAATAAACAAACTAAGAGTTAAAGAAAGATAGTAGATGTATTTAATAAAGTCTGGAAATTGTGTGTCCCAATTTATTTTTTTTCCCATAATTACTGGGTATTGCAATTCTAATCCTGCTTGAGCAAATACAGAAAATGCGCCACACAATAGAAGTAGTATTGAGGAAATAAATAATGATTTTTTATAGCGTTTAATCATCGTTTTTTAATTCCATAAAAACGCAAATAGTCCAAAAGGGCAAACATCCTAAAATAGGCACCATTTCCCCCGCAAGAGATATTAAAAATCGACCATTTCTTCCAACTTTTGCTATTTTGGATGTTTTTTTCATTTTTTTCATCATTTTTTTTCTTTCTATTCCTTTCTGTGCCACTTTTTGCGTTAATGCCTCTTTTTTTTCTTCTGCTTGATCACCCCTTTTAATAGCGTCCCTGAATTGGCCACGAAAAAACATCCAACTGCCCAAAAAAAGAAGTCCTAAAATATCAGGGACATAGGATAATGCTGCTCCTACGCCACAGACAGCAATAAGGATAGTGCAAATTAGTCCAATAATATCTAATAATATAGCTACTGGTAGCATTATCAATGCTTCTATTGATAATAATCCCCCCGCTTTGGTTAGGTTACTCATTTTTCATTTTCTTTTTTTCTTTAATTCTTAGAACCTCTTCAGGCGAGGTTGTTATTATTTGATCTTCAGCATAAGATGCTACGATTCTCATTGCAACATGTTTTGAACCTGCGAAGAAGAGTCCTTCCCCAACAGCGCATTCTAAAAGCATATTTTTTTCTTTGTCAGTAAGGTTAAACGCTTTTTTTACAACATCAATCGTTGCTGGCGATTGTTTCATTAAAAGTTGGAGGGATGAGTTCGTGATAATTGGTTTGCCGTAGTCTGATTTCATAAAGTCTCCCACATCTTGAGTGATAGTGGTAACTCCAAGCCAGTATTTTCTTCCTCTTTTTGCAATTCCATATAGAAAAGAAGCTCCATCTTCTGATTGCATTAACCACCACGCCTCGTCCACTATTAGAATTCTCTTTTTTAGTTTAAAACGGATAGAGTTCCAAATATATCTTAAAATTACAAACATTGCTAAAGGACGAAGTTCTTCTTCCATGTCTCTTATTCCAAACACAACAAGGCTTTTGTTTATATCAATATTTGATGGTTGATTAAAAAAGTTGGCAAAGATTCCTTGGCTGAATTTTCCTACCCTTTTTACCAAAGATTCGGCTCCGTCCATTGTTTCTAATACTGATTCTAGGTCAGTCATTAAAGGAGTATCAAGTTTTTCTTTTCTGCTCATGAGTTCAGGAAGGGTTTCTGGTGTGATGTCTTTTGCGGCGTATGTTTCCATTAAAGCCCTATCGATAATAGCGTCTTCTTCTGGCGTTAATCCGCCAAGCATAAGTCTTATTAATCCTACTAAGTTTATAATATTTGAGCGGAGTATGTCTTCTGGGTTTTCGTCTTCCCTAGGTTTCGGTAGATCAAACGGATTCATGTGGTGTGGAGACGAAAGGGATATTTCAAAATATGATCCGCCAACAGCATCAGACAAAAATTTGTATTCATTTTCAGGGTCAATAATCATAACATCTACACCAGTCATTAAATATCGTAGAACTTCTAGTTTTACAGCGTATGATTTTCCAGATCCAGCTTTCGCAAAAACAACTGAATTAGCGTTTTCTAAAGAGAATCTATCAAATAAAACTAGAGAGTTGTTGTGTTGATTAATGCCGTATAAAATTCCTTCATTAGAACTTAAATCAAAGGAAATAAATGGAAAAATGCTGGATAAAGGCTTTGTGTTCATGCTTGTAGTTACATCTAATTTATCCATTCCATAAGGAGAGCAGGAAATAAATCCTTCTTTTTGTTGGTAAAGAGATGGTTTTATGTAGATTAGGCGAGATTCTAAGATTGAGCGGAGCGCGGTTTCAATTTTTCTTAATTCTTTTTCTGTATTTCCATAAATAGTAATATAAAGCCCAAATTTAAACATTTTTTCTTCTGCTGTTTGAAGTCTATCTCGCAATTCTTCTATATCATCGTATGCTGTTTCTAAGACAGGATCCCTAATTAAACCTTTTTCTTCCCTTGTCATAATTTCAGCTTGAACTTCGGTAGTTCTTCTGCGTAATTGTTTTAAGATTATTTCGCCTTCAATCGGATGTAAAAACATAGATATGTTCATTGGCGCATCTAAATTTATTACAGGCGCAAACCATGCCGCTGATAGGTATCGTGGATAAGAGAATACAAAAAAAGATTTAGCGAATTGCTCCCCTATTTTAATATAGCTTTGGTTTATTTTAATTGAAGCGGGAGCAATAATATCATTAACTCCTATAGTTCCCATTTTTGAAAGCTCTGTTGAAATTTTTGTTTTAGGTTTTTTAAAAAATGGTAAGCTCATAATTAATTATTGATAATTGGTTATTGTTGAACGATGGTGAAATTTTAATTTATCCCACGCACAGCGTGGGATAAGCGGGAATTATTGAGTTAGCTCTGGTGGTAGTTCTGGATAATATCCTACTTCCGCTTCTCTCGGATGATGTATTCCCCAGAAAAGTTCAATAATTTCAGCTGTTGTTAGTGGGATAGATTTGACTCCACATCTTCGTAATCCAGAAATTGTAAATTCTATTCTTTGTCTAAGTTGTAATTTACATCTTTGAAAATTTTCTTCAGTTAAAGCTGGTATTTCAATTTTTTTCCAAGGACTGGATATGCCTGAGAATTCTGGGCTTTCCGCAAGCGTGTATGGCAAAACCATATAGAAAGTTTTATTCATTATTGTTCCTTCTTTGATTAAAGATTCAACAAATTCGCGGTAGCCAGTAGTTTGAATTTGGAGAAGTTCGTTTTCTTGTTTTGATTCAAATTCTGATAGCTTTTCAAGGTAGCTTGTGATATTTAGTTTTCTTGATTGTACAATAATTTGCGTAGTAAAATTTAAAGAATTTAAGAAATTTTGAAATTGACTAATAATTGCTACCTGTTCATCTTCTGATTTTAAGGCAAAATTTAAAGAAGAAACCATTATTATTGCCCTCAGAGCTTTATTTTTTAAAACAATAACCCCTTCTCTAATTTGATTAATTTCTAAGAAATCTTGAGTAGATGTTTGCATATAATATTATTTTATTCTTGTAAGTCTTCTCCCCTTTCCAGTCTGGATGCCAAAGTTTTTAATTGGCTTTTTCCAGCAATTTTAAGAGTGGAGTCTTCAGCGACTTTCTCTTTTTTTTTGGGTTTTTTCATCCTTATTATTTTAGGGATTGTTTCTTTTTTTTTCCAAAGATAGATTTTTGTGGAAATGGAAAAAAATGAAAAGTTTTTTATTAGGGTTGGAATGGAAAAACTTTCTATTTTAAGAAAAGCCAAGATAAACCCCCCTCCGACAACAATTACTGTGGCGGGGATAAATAAAATCATAGGAAGTGTGTAAAAAAACACAAAACCAATCGCAATTCCTCCCCCTACATATAAAAATTGTTTAAAAGTAAACGGTCCAACAACTGTCGGGTCTTCATCTATAAATTTTGGTACAGTAAACAGCATAAGATAATAAAAATATATTATTAGACATGTTGCTCAATAAGCAACTGGTCTACTCTTTAATACATTTTATCATTTTTATTATTTTATCACAAATTTTAATTGATATAATCTTGACAGAGTTATTAAATTGTTGTAAAATAAAGATAGAAAAAGGTGGTAAAAATGGCAGAAAATGAATCTTTGGCTTTTCCTATTGAGATATCAATCATAGTTTGCGCGCTTTTATTCTTGCCTTTTGTTTTACTTTTAATAGGTGGTCGCTTTTCTATTACTTGGTTAGCGATTTTTGTTATAGGATCCGCATTTGCTTTATGGATTGGAGCAGATGATATAAATCATCTGCGAGAAGAGAGAGAAATATTGAGAATTATGTTAGAGGAGTAAAAGAAATGAATCAAGCGCAAATTAGTTTTGTTGATTGTGTGGTAAGGTGAGGATAAAATGGGTAACAAGGAAATTCAGCAAAAAAATATGGCGCCTATAGTTATTGATGTTTCCGTTGAAATATCGGTAGAATGTGGTTAGTTTAGATATATAAAAAGGGATTTTTAATCTCTTTTTTAATTTGTTTAATTTTGTTCTATTTCTTCTTTGTAGGTATCAGAACTTGTTGCCTCTCTTTTTTTATTTGTTATAGCTTTAGCGTCAGATGGTTTTTCGGGTTTTTCGGGTTCTATTTTTTTTTGTTCCAATTTGTCGTGAATTAATTTTTTCCCTCTTGTTGAAGGGAATGTTATTTTTTCAGCTGGTTCTTCTTTTTTGAATTTTGGAGCTGGTTTTATTGTTGTCGTTGCTTTTTTAGATCTCAGTTTTGTTAGTTCAATGGTCGTTTTTCGCGCGAAAACTAAAATTTTTTTATGAAGTTCTTCAGCAATTTTTTTAGCTGTTTCCAATGGAATGGATAGTTCTTTCTCAAGTTCAGTGGCGAAATTTTCCAAAGGAATTTTTTTGCGTCCAACTTTCGCCACAATTTTAGCTATTTTGCTTCGCTTGCTTTTTTTTCCAGATTCTATCCATTGCAACAATGCTTTTTCTGGTTCTAATTCTGATTCTAGCTTATATTTTTTAATAATTTCTTTAATAGTATCGCTGGAACTATCAGGAAAAATTATATTTTGTGTTTTTTTAATTGTAGAATTTGTTTTAGTATTCATTTTATTTGATTTTGTTTATGAATATTACGAAAAGTTGGGATCGTTTTGGATTGTTTCATGGAATTTTAAAAATCTATCTTTTTCTTGCTGTGTTGATCCTTTCCATTTTTTAGTAAATTTATGGTGAAGGTCTCCGTTTTTTTGTATTCTTTTATCAAATTCTTTTAATGTGTTTTTTTTCTCCTGAGTTCCGTTTTTTCCCATCTCTTTTGTTTGCCTGTCGCCCATTGCAAAAATAACATCTATGTTTTCCAATGCCTTGGCTTGTGTTTCTCTTCTAAATTCGCGGGGAGCTGTTTTTTGGACTTGTTCTGTAATATTTTTAGAGCTTTCTACATTAAGGCGAGTTCTAAAGGCTCCTTCTGATTCTCCTGTATGTTTTTTTATGTCTAATGTTAAAGGAGATAGATCTGGCCTTTTTTCTATTTTTTCTTTTAGATTCCCGCCAGCTGTTTTAAGATTAGTGATATATTTTCTTGTATCTTGATCGTTGAGCTCTCCTTTGTTGAATAATGTTCCAGCTATGCCAAGCTTATCTTCGTTTGATAAAAATCTTCGCTCTTTCGCTTGTTTGAGGTCTGTTGTTGATACTCTTGCGTATTTTTCTTCCGTTTTTTTCATCTCGTCTAATTTTCTTGCCTTATATGTTCCAGGCATTGGACCACCTGGTAATTTTTCCATCTGCATAGCTCCCCATTTTTCCATTCTTGCTCCGGTTTTTGTTCTCCTTGCCATGCTTAGTGTTTTCCCTCCAATTATTTTAGTTTGTCCCGTTACACCGGAAATAATATAATTTGC
>JAUVKU010000064.1 GCA_030596105.1 bacterium | reverse complement strand
GTTTTTTCTGAGGCTTTTCATATGAATTGTCTTAGCCACATTTTCTTTACCTACACCGGTTTCTCCTTCTATAAGAATAGTGATATTAGTCTGTGCCACTTCATCAATGGTCCTATTTATATAAAGCATTGAGTTGCTATTACCTATAAGCAAGGGATTATTTTGGGTTGGTGGTAATAGAGTCTCTTTCAAATAGGTGTTTTCTTCTTCCAGTTTGGTTTTCACCAATTTAATTTCAGCAAAAGCTATCTCTAATTTTTTGCGGCTATATATACGTTCAGAAATATCTGCTCCAATTGAAATGATACTTCCTAAATTTTCTTCAGAGCCTAATATTTTTACATTTGACCAAGCTATAAATTTCTTTTCTTTGTTTTTTGTTAAAACAGCGTTTTCAAAATGTGGATATTTTTCGCTTTTTAATATCTCATTAAATAAATTTTGTATCTTTTGTTTCTCTTCTGGAGGAATAAAAAGAGTCATAAATTCTTTACCAATAATATCTTTGAACTCATACCCTGTAAATGAGAGAAAAAACGGATTTGCATAAGTTATTATTCCTTGGAGATCGAACTTTAAAACAATTAATTGAACATTTTCAATTAATGATTGATAATTTTCCTCACTTTTTTTCAGCTTTTGTTCTATATATTTTTTTTGTTTGTAATCTAATACACTTCCGATCTCAAATAGGGGAATTATAAACAGCATGTAGTATTCGCTCAAATAAACAAAACTAATTACTCCAAAATCTATTAAGAGATCAAAAATAATAACCGTCAAAAATAATAACCCTAGTGCTGAAAAAATATAAGTTTTCGTTTTGAAGGCATTCTTTTTAATTTCTGATATTACTTTTACCAAATAAATAATTAACATTATAAAATAAAGGGGAATTAGCACTTGGTAGTATAGGGTGATTTCACCTATTATTATGTAATATGGTTGGCCAAAGAATTGATTTACTAATTTTATTTCATTTCCATATTCAAAAGCAATGCCATTTGGTAACAAAATGTTTAAAACCAAGATGGTTATGATGATAAACACTATTGCTATAAACAATCTTTTAAATTTATGCCCACTATAAATAAATATTAAAGATGTAAAGGAGAGCATTTCAAGAGCATATATAGAAATGCTAAAATTAAATAATCGAATTTTATCGTCAAAATTTTGAAACGTATGTAAAGAATTTGAAGCGTATAAATATATTGCAGCAAAAAATCCAAGCGAAGCCATTAATAATTTGATAAGTTCTCTTTTAGCAAAATAATATCGAAATAATTGCACAATTGTTGTTGCTAGGAACAGTCCTATTATTAGGAAGTTAATATTTGTTAATGTAAGTGACATATTTTAGATATTACCCCGGCCAAGGTTAATCGTATAAATCATGAAGCATAAACAATTTTAGGATGTTTAAAGAAATTTACCACCCGCTGTGGTTTTTTTTGTAGCATTCTCATATGCGAAATCACGCCATTTTTCAGACTGTTTACATCTCTAAACAGCGTTTTAGAGTGAACACCTTGCTTGAGATCATTATTCAGGTACTCATCAGGATTTAGTTCAGTGGAATAAGAAGGGAGAAAAAATATTTCTATTTGTTTTTCTTTACCTTCCAGCCATTCTTTAACCATACAAGCATGATGTACTCGCAGATTATCCAAAATCAGAATAATTTTACGACCTTTGTTACTTTTGATCAATCTCCTCAAAAACTTGATCAGGACTTGCGCATTCATACTCTGGCGATAAACCATAAATCTAACCTTACCCTGATTGGTAATGCTCGATATCATATTTATCCCGACACGCTTGGTCGATAAACGAAGCTCCGGTGTTTTACCACGGGGTGCATAACCTCTACCATAATGGTGATCATTACGAAATCCGGTCTCATCACCCCAATGAATCTCCGCATTATCGTGCTTGGCTTTAATTTGGATAGCCGGATAGACTTCATCCAACCAGTCTTGAACCGCTTTGGGTTGTTGCTCATAAGCGCGCTTTACAGGGCGTTGAGGACTGAAATCCCACCGTTTTAAATAATCCCCAATTGTACGAATAGCAATAACGATACCATACTGTCGATAAATCAAATCCTTTACGGCCTTGCGATTCCACAACATAAAAGGCATCTTGAGTTGATCTGGTGTTTTATCAATGATAAGCATCTGAATTTCTTTTTCCTGTTTAGGGCTAATAATACAATTTGCCCCCTTAGATGGCCCGCGTGATTTCAGTGTTAAAGCTTTTTTCCACCTGTTTTGTATAGACGATTCCACTCAGATACTGTGGCAGCTCTAACTCCTAAAATATTTGCGACTTCAACCTGCTTACGACCCTGTTTTAATAGTCTGGCTGACTGCTGGCGGAGCAGTTCCAGATTTTCCAAAGAAAGCTTTCTTGCATCTATTTTTTCTATGTCTGAATATACAAAATTTTTAGATCAAATCATGCTATATTCCGATGACAGGTTAATATTATAAAAAATGTCGAAGATTCCCAATTAATTTAGGATATTTTTACTAAATATTCCAATTATTAAAAGTCTCGAAAGTGAAAGTTGATTTACAAAGGTGAATAAATTAACCAAAAATTCTATTTTTTTATTTCGTTTTTTCTATAGTGCTTTTAACTATAAAAGCATTCCAGTCTAAAAAGTGCCATTTCTGATTCTATTGCTATATCAGTCTTATTCATTACAGATTCTCGCTGCGAAACCGTCACCGGGGGCTAATTTTATTTTTAATCATCCGTTATTTCTTGTTCATTAATAATACAATCAACCTATTCTTTGTGAAAGTACACCCACACGTCAGGATGCATAGTGTATAGTCTAAACTGTTTACCGTCGTTAACTAAAATAGCACTTGATTTATTGTCTGTTATAATTGGATTATTAGGGTATTTTTTCCAGTGAATCAGATCTTCAGACATGGCCACATTGGTTGTCCAGTCTTTCCATGGTTTATGAGCATTAGCGTGATAATAGGCATAATATCGATTATTATATTTGATGATTTGATTTAATGCCACTGCATACTGGTCGTATTTCTCAGGACCCATTTTTATCACCGGGTCGTCCTGAACATTCTTCCAATTAATAAAATCAGTGGAAGTTGCCAGCCAAAT
>JAUVKU010000058.1 GCA_030596105.1 bacterium | reverse complement strand
CGGCGACGCCGCGACCCTACTCGGGGTGTTGCTCGCGCCATTCGCCGAGTTGCCGACGGTGCTTCGTTCGGCCGACGCGGTGCCGATCGGGCCCACACCCCCACCCGATTTCTACCAGCTCATCGGTCCCTGGGACCTGATCCGCGACGTGCGCGACCCGCGCCTCGGCGACGCAGCGGTGGTGACCTGCCGGGTGCTCCGACGGCTCAACGCCTTCTCCGAGCTGCTGGCGTGGATCGACCAGCTTCGTCGGCACAACCTGGTCTGGCCCGACGAGACGCTGCTGGACATCTGCCACGCGTCCATCCTGATTCGCGAGGGCCGTTTGCGCGGGGGCCGCTTGATGCTGGAGGACCTGCTCCGTGAGCATCCCCGGCTGCCGGTGCCGCGCCGTAGTCATCTCCTGCACAATCTGGGGATCACCTTTTCCCAGCTCGGCGAGTACCGGCGCGCCCGGGAGCTACTCGCCGAGGCCGTGGCGATCTGCAGACAGGCGGGCGAGCAGTGGTATCTGGGACTGTCGCTCATGGGCCACGGGCTGGTGGAAATCCATGGCGGCCGCCTGGGAGACGGCGAGGCGCTGCTCGACGAAGCGGTGGCCTTGCTCGACGCCAACCGTCAGATCCAGTACGCCAACATCGCCCGCTTCAACCTGGCCATCGCCCTCTACAAGCAGGGCCGCCTGGCCGAGGCGCTGGCGCTGGTGGACCGGGTCGAGGCGGCACTCTTGCGCGCCGGCGGTAGTCAGCCCTGGCTGCAGACCCGGCTGGTGCGCTGCAAGGTTCATCTGATCGGCAGTCGACCGGAAGCCGCCCGGCGAGTGGCGCGTGCAGTGGAAAAGCTGTGCGCCGCGCAGAACTTCACTCGCGAAGAAGGGCTGGCCGTGGAGATGCAGGGCGACGCGGCGGTGTTACAGGACGACCTGGTCACCGCTCGTGCGTGTTACGAGCATGCTTTGTTTGCGTGTATTGCTTTATTTGGCTCTCTTGAAGCAGCAGTCTTTTGTGCACTTTTAATCCATATTTTTAATAGCTTTTACGTTTTATATTCAGTAAAAGGATTTTTTGAGAGTAGTGAAATTCTAGAAAATAAGAGCGATATTATATTGTTAAAAAACGATTTAATAAAAGCATCCAACGAGAAAGACGCCGCTCTGACTTTACCAAGATTAATCTTAGCGAAGGGTCCTTTAAAGGAACCAAAATTAGTTAAAAACTTTTATATTATTTCAATTATCTGTGGATTTTTTTCTATTATAACAACGCTATTAATGGTTTGGACAATTGGAAATCTGGATTTAATTACAATAGCAATTATAATCGTTATTTTTGGACTTTTGTCTGCAATCTTATTATGTAAGTTTCCTAGAATAAGAGGAATTGTGATTCTCATGCTAATTTTAATGATCGTTGGTTTTATTTATCTCCTATGTATTGAATTGTTTATTATGCCAATAAAATTCGTAGATATCAATATTTTAGGCTTTTTGACTATACCAACTAATATAGTAATCTCATTTATTTTAGTAATCCCTGGACTACTCCTATGGTATTATATTACAGTCAAATATTTTTGGTTTGAAATTAATAAAATGAAAGACGCGCTTTAAAATTAAAAAAGAAAAATATATGGTGTTCTTATAAAAAACACCAAATTATGGTACTGCTCCAGCTTGACCAGGCATTTTATCCACCTTATATATTAATTGAGATGTTTTTAACCTATTTCTCTTATAAATTTAAATTCTGAATGAAACTATACTTTTATTTCAAAATGTTTATTTAAACTTCAATAAAAATTAAAAAATGAATTTCTTTTTAAACCTTGTAAAATTGAATTAGCAATCGAAACTGGGCTTTCTATTCAATTATACATATGATTAATTTTCAAATATAGAAATAATTTAAGGTTGTCGATCTTCTCTGGAATGCGAGTTAATTTTAATTGACTTAAATCCAAAAATTCAAGCGATTTAAGGTTACATATCGTCAACGGACTCAAAGAACAATAAATTTTCAATTTCACTAACAGGTTCAGTTACTTTAAATCAGATGGTAAAATTGGGTTACTGAGCAAATTTCGAAAGTCTTTAATTGAGGGGACTTCTCCGTATTTGTGCTTTATAATATTGTTTCCAAGGTTATACATAAAAGCATTTTTTGAATATGTTGGATTAGATAATCTTTTTATTCCAGTTTTTATATCTTCCTCACTAAAAATTTCAAGATTTTGTCCATATCGAATTAGTTCTTCGTTGCTATATTTATCAATTAGAGCATGATATGCAAAATTATACCAAAAAAGAGGGATTTTTGCTTTTACTATGTCTTGTAACTCCAATTCTTCAAGAGATGCTTCTTTTGACGCGTCTGAACAAAATTCTCGTAAACCAATTTCTGCTACTTCCCGGTTTGAAAAGATTACAGAGATTGCTTTATTTGCGATTCCCTCGGAAATAACTAATTTTGGAGAGTGTAGAATTAAGATAGAATGTTCGAATTGGTTTAATTCACGATAAAGCCTCTTTTCCTTTATAACAAATTCAGTATGATGTCCTGGGTATCCCTCATGAGAAAGATATGTTAGAAAAACAGTCCAATACATTTGATAATTAGGATTAACTTCAATTCGGCTAGAATAATTACCTAAATACCAATTATAGCAAGCCCATTTTATTTTCTCATCTGTATCGTTATTTTTTACTACATCTATAAAAATTCTTTCTTTTTTAGGTAAGAGATCAACAAACAATTCTTTAGTTCGCTTTTCAGTGATGTCAAGTGCTTTTTTAAACAACTCAAAAACCTTTTCTTCAGGAACAGTACGAGAAATTCTTAATTTATTCATTCGTTCTTCTAAACTACCAGGACCGCGATATGCTTCATTAAACTCCTCTTTTAAATTATCCAGCTCCGCTTCGTTAACTGGTTGTAAATCTACATCATAAAGCCTTAAAAATTGTTCCTTAATAGGAATCTCGATTCCGATTAGCAATTCTATTGAAGTCCTCATTGCTATAAGCATTTTTTCTAAATATCGCTCGCGCTTTTTATCGTAACCTTGTGCCCCCAACTGTTTTAATAAAGTTTTGGAGTCTAATAAAAGTATTTTTGGCGATGTTAATGACTCGTTGTCAACAATTTTTCGTAAATTTTCAGGACCAAAATAAAAATCAACATATCCTTTAATATGTTTGTCAATCCGGAGCGCCAAAAGTAAAAATAGTATTCCAAACTTGGATATTTTCAATTTTGATAACCAAACGCGAATTTTTTATCTTTTAAAATTTAATCAAAATATCAAAATTACCATAGCTATTAAAGTTTATATATACTATTTTTGATCCTCAAAATCAGTAAATGTAATTTTTTAATAGATGTAGGAAATAATTTTAAGGAATTCGTATTTAAATAAAAATAACAATAAAATTAAGCCATATGTGTTTTCTATTGAAAAAAAAAATAAGATACTCGTTATTTATCCTTTACGTTTTTATTTCAATTGGACTATTTTTTTTATTTCACTTCATATTATTTCAACCAAACTTGTACGACACCTTCACTGATTGGAGTTTTTGGGTAGTTTTCTTATTGTTTTTAATTACTATAGAAGAGTTCTATAGATTTTGTAAAAATGGTAAAAGGAGCGAAATGAGCGATTTTGTAGCGCTTTTATTTTTCTTTTTTCTAATATTCTTCCTTTCGAAAGACGTATTGACTTCGATAATGGGTGCTTTTTCGATCTATTTATGGTTTGGAATATTTGAATTGAAAGATTACCCCGTTTTAAATAAGATTTTAATAATTTCTTTGGCAACTTATAACATTATTTTCATATCAGGAATAATTTCAAATGTAATAGGAGACCCAAAAGTTATTAACACAGCTTTTGCGTTTTCTTTTTGGATCATTCTTGGATTAGGTTTTATATTATTTGGTAGAAAGTATATTATCATTTGGAGGTTTATGTCGCCCGAATATTTAACTTTATTTCTGTATGTTATTGCGTGGTTA
>JAUVKU010000019.1 GCA_030596105.1 bacterium | reverse complement strand
ACTGTCATTACAGGGTTGTTTTCCGATAGATAACGATTTGCCTCTTTGATTAGGTCCGAAGAAAAACAATTTATTGATGAAATGAACAAAACCAATACTGCATAAATAACTATTTTACCATTTTTCATGGTACACCTCCTTGTTTTTGTTTGTTTTTGTTATATGGGTTATATTGGCTTATTTTATTTTGTATTGCTATTATATACTGTAATTTAGTGTTTGTCAAGGTATAGTTGTTTAATATTAGCATAAATTTGTTTTATATTAACATATTAAAGCCAAAGGAAAAAGGACCATAGCATATTTGCAAATGGTCCTTTTTTAAAGATCATATCTTGAAGTTTCTTTTTAGGTTACTTCAATACCTACTTTAAGTTTTTTGTTTTTGGTTGGTACAACCATGAAATCCCGTTCGTTAATATAGAAATGCCCACTTTTTATTTGAGCAAATGTAATAATTTTCCCACTTCTTGTTTTAAGATAGAAGTGAGTTTGTTCATTATTATAACCAACATGAAAAGGATGTCCAGCTTTTGGTAGGCGCAGGTAATTTTCAGGTTTTTCTCCAGCTTCCACCACCACGACTTTGTATTGGCCGGAATTAAGTAGTTCACAGTCAGTACATTCTTTTTCTTTGTTGGCTGTATTGTTATTGGCTCGGGAACCGTCTCCTATTGTCCTGTTATAAAGAATTTGAATAGGATTTGTATTTTCGGTTCCAGGTCGTTTGTTTTCTAAGTAAAAAATCCAGCCTAATGCGATTACGATTATTATCGGTATTGCCATCCAAGGTATATACCTTCCCCAATTGGCTCTTCCAAGTTTTCCTAACATAAGTAAAACAGTGGCGAGCGCAAGGTAGGCGATATTTTTAATTTCATTAGTTGGCGCACCAAGCTCAATCATTTCTTTAATGAAAAAGCTGAAAAATATCGCGATAATTAGGGTGTGAACCATTTTAAGCCATTCATCTTTTAGTTTTTGGATAATTGGATTTGCAGAATCAGTACTTG
Source organism: bacterium (assembly GCA_030596105.1). GTDB lineage: Bacteria > Patescibacteriota > Minisyncoccia > Minisyncoccales > DAOVPY01 > JAUVKU01. The sequence continues at coordinate 13,349 of JAUVKU010000019.1, read as the reverse complement.
GCGTACTGGGCGCATCCTGGTTTGTGTCTTTTTTTACTTCAATTTCTATTGTCATTATTCACCTCCTTCACCCTCGTCTGGACTACTGGCGCTGGTTGCGGTTTCTACGTCTTCGGTAGTGGTTTTTACGTCTTTAATTGAGTCGGCGCTGACACGAGCGGCAGCTCCGGCTACGGCTCCGGCAATAGCGCTATTCGGTTGTTTTTTCAGAGTCGCTAGCGATTAAAACGCCGGCCTTAGCCCAAGCAGCGTAACGTCGTTCAGTTAAGTCATATTGGACAGCTTCAGGCACGGATATCCCAGATGATTTTGACAAGGATTTAATTTCATTACCGCGTCCTTTGCCACGAATTTTTACAGTTTTAGCAATTACTACCTCTTTCTCTTTGTTGATTTTGGATATTTCATAATCTTTATCCGCCATCAAAACTTCGTTTCTTTTTTTCTCCAGATCAGGCGGCAATTTAATGTCGGTAACCGCTAAGCTTTCAATAATTGTTCCCCATGCTTTAAATCTATCAGCTTCAGTCGCGCCCTGAGAAATTATCTTCCGAAGATAAACTTCCGCTCGGGTTTCAATTGCTTGATCAATTGAGATCGGTCCGTAGTAAGCACGGATTCCGGCTTCCATCTTTTCCTTAACTGATTCAACTACGTTATCAATTAGATAAGTAGAATTATAGGTATCAAAGATTCTAATAAACAGCTCAGTAATTACTTCGGCAGAGCCGTTAGCAAAATCAACTTTGGCGCTAATTTTTTCGTTGCCATCACCGCGTTTTCTTTCGTCCATATACAGGGTTTTAACCAGAGTGCCAAGATAGATTTTACTGTCCACTTTCATAAGAAGTGGAATTTTAAAGTGAAGACCAGCTTCCCAAGTGGTTACATATTTACCCAACAAGCTCATGCTCCATTCTCGGTTTTGGTTAACAATTCTAAAACTACCAATAAGAATAAGCGCGAATAAAGCCAAAGTGGCTGGTAATGACCAGAGAGAATTTACTCCAAAATCGGTAAAAATATTAAGGAGATAGATTGATAACAGGGATAAGTACTGGAGAGATAAAACAATAGCAATCCAAAAATTATTAATTCTTTCACAACCAGTCTTTTGCCTGATTTTTTTCATCAGAATTGATTCAAGCTCAGCCAGCTCAATAGATTTAACTTGTCCTTCGCTGAAGTCTTTGCGGTGCAGTTTCAGCTTTTCATCAAAATCTTTAATCCTGTTTTCCAAGAGCTTGATTGATTTCTCAATGGCATCTTTTTCTGGCTCTTTAGCTTCATTAAGTTTTTTTTCCAAATCTATTTTTTCTTTTCTATCGGCTTTAATGATAGCTGGCAATTCGTACATTTCATCTTCATTAAATTTGTAAGAGCTATCATTAGATGGCTTGATTGACTCGTCAAATATGTCTCTATCATGCAGTCGTTTATTGTATTTTTTTGCTGCCTTGATGATATTATTGACATATTTTTTTGTCCAGAGTTTCCAAATTCCCTTGCTTTTAAAAGCTGATATAGCTTTGTTCTTTTCGTCAGTTAAAATGTCCATGACTTTAAGATGGCACTCCATTTCCTTTTCCCCTTCTCTCTTGTATTTTCCGATTTCTTTTTTTACAGTGTCACTCATTTTTATCACCTTTTCCTTCCATTTTTTATTTAGTTGTCAAAGGGCGATTCGCGGTGAATCACTCCCTCCAGTTTTTTTATTCTCCACGCTTATCGGGTAGTAGCGGTAAATATTTTTTTGAGTTCAATATATTACCTATGCATCCCCATGCTTGTTCGGGTCTGATACTGATAATTAACGCGGTTTTTACTTATGTTTACTATCAATATCAGACCCGCACTACCCGATGAGCCTAAAGAATAAGATATAGCCCAGCACCATTTTGATGCCGAACAATTTTTAGGGGGAATATATTTATTTGTTTGATAAATTACTATAGCATAAAATAAAAAATACGTCAAGCTTTTACGAATTTACGAATTAGTGCTATTTTTATTCACCTAAACACAGCATCTTGAGTTTATGTTAGCATTTTAATTGTAAAATATCTAATTTTAGCTAAAAAATTAAAAAATAGGCTGGAATAGCCTATTAATGTTGGTTTATGAAATAAAAAAGCCTATTATTTAGGTTTGAATGCTAATATTAGCTAAAAAGTGTTAGAAAATACTTAAATCAGATAAGTTTTAAATTTATGTGTTATCTTGTTAATGGGTTGTTTTAGGGGTTATTTGGTTGTTTGTGGGGATTTGATTAAAAATTTGACTTTACAAAAAACCAAACAAATGCTATAGTATTTTGAATTCCAAGATAGTCTTGGAGAGATAAAAAGATCTTTTACAATTTCAAAAAAGGAGGAATATGTTATGTTGGATATTAGATTTATTCTTAAAAACGTTGATTTAATTAAACAGAACACGCGTGAACGCTATGCTAATGTGGATGTCGATAAAGTAGTTACTCTTTATGGACAACTGAAACAAAAGCGACAGAGTCTTGAAGAAATTCAGCGTCGTTCCAATCAGATTGCTGGACGGTTCAAGAGTGCTGATAAGACAACTCGCAAACAACTCAAGGCAGAGGTAGTTGGTCTCAAACAAACTATAGCGGTCATTAAGGATGAGATTGTGTTTGTGGAAAACGAGTACACTGAGGAGATGCTTAAGATACCTAATCTTGTTGCATCGGACGTACCACAGGGCAAGGATGAATACGGAAATGTTCCTATTAAATACATCGGAGAGCCCACTAAGTTTGGTTTCAAGCCACTTGATCACGTCGAGTTAGGCAAAAAATTGGATATCCTGGATTTCGAGGCAGCAGCAAAAGTCACTGGCTCCAAATTTTATTTTTTAAAGAACGAAGCTGTTCTTCTGGAGCTCGGTCTTATTCGCTATGCGTTAGAATTGGCAATTAAGCATGGGTTTACTCCGGTGACGACACCGGAGATTGCTCGTGACAAGATCATCACTGCTTCCGGATTCTCTCCGCGAGGTCCTGAAAGTCAAATTTATTCTCTGACCAAAGGGGCATTAAGCCTTATAGGCACCTCTGAAATTACTCTTGGTGGTTATATGGCTAATGCTGTGATTCCGGAAAAAAATCTTCCAATCAAGATTTCGGGTGTCAGCCACTGTTTCAGGACAGAAGCAGGAAGTGGTGGTCGAGAAAGTAAGGGTCTCTACCGTGTGCACCAGTTTAGTAAAGTTGAGCTTTATCAGTTTGTTCATCCAGACAAAAGTGCAATCGTTCACGAAGAGATGCTTGCGATTGAAGAAGAATTTTACCAAGCACTGGAGCTTCCTTACCGAGTTTTACTTATGTGCAAGGGCGATCTCGGAACGCCTGCTTACCGAAAGTATGATATTGAGGCATGGATGCCTTTTATCGGCGAAGGTGGCGGATACGGCGAAGTAACCTCTGCATCTAATTGTACGGATTTCCAGGCACGCCGATTGAACACTAAATTTAAGAATAGGGTGACTGGCAAGATCGACTTCGTTCATACTCTCAATGGCACAGCTGTGGCTGTTACTCGAACGATACTCGCCATCCTCGAGAATAACCAGCAGGCCGACGGAACAGTGTTAATTCCTGAAATTTTACAAGATTACACAGGATTGCAATATATCAAACCGAAAGCTAGAAAATTTTAATTTTGGGTTAACATTCCTATAAAGGAGGTAATAAATGGACAAAGAAAATTTACTCGTTTATTCGTCAGGAACGCCTAGCATCAACAACACAGAATTTGAGATCGTCGAACGCAAAGGCATCGGTCATCCTGACACTCTCTGTGACACAATTGCAGAAAAAGTGTCTCAAGCGTATTCACAATACTGTTTAAAACGCTATGGTATCATCTTGCGGCACATGGTTGACAAGATTGCATTGTCGGGTGGTGCCACAAAGGTCAAGTTCGGTGGCGGTGAGATGCAAAAACCGATTAGGCTTTATCTCAACTGCCGGTTTACTAGAACTTATCAGCAAGAAGACATTCCTTATCTTAAGATTGTCAAAGAGACGGTCTATAAGCATTTTGTTAATGTCCTGCCGCTTCTTGATCTGGATCAATGGCTCACAATCGTTGATAATACTCATTGCGCGCCTGGTCCCGGTGTTGTATACGAAGCTGATGGATCGACACAGAATGAACGCCAGTTCTTTTTTGAGATTCCACAGAAGGAGTTTGCGATTTTTCATGATAACAACCTGCGCTCCAACGATACCTCGACGGCTGTGGCTTATAGCCCTCTTAGCACCACCGAGAAAATCGTGATGTTCATTGAGACCACGTTGAATGAGAAGGAGTTCAAAAAGCTTTATCCCTATGTTGGCACAGATATTAAGGTAATGGTCAAACGTATGAAAAAGCGTTTAGGTATCACTGTTTGTATTCCGTTTATTGCAGTCTATACCCCAGATAAGGAGTTCTATTTTAAGAAGCTCCAATTCCTTGAAGATTTTATTAAGCAATTGGTAGTATCTAAGTTTGGGCAGTTCGATGTCACTGTTTCGCTTAACACGAGAGACAACTTGAACAAATCGGATTATTATCTCACATTGACGGGAAGCGCTATTGAGAGTGGCGACGAAGGTGTCGTTGGTCGAGGTAATCGGCATAATGGCGTTATTCCATTTACCCGGCATATGAGCATGGAGGCTTGTTGTGGTAAGAATCCTGTCTATCATGTGGGCAAGCTTTACACCGCCATCTGTTCTTTGATTTCTGATGAGATTTATCGTTTCATTGGACTTGAAACATATGTATATCTGACATCCCAGATGGGCAGAAGTCTGTCAAATCCATGGTTTGCATGTGTTGAAGTCTGTGGTGAAAAAGTAATGTCTAATCAGCGTCAGATGATCGAAGCGATTGTCGAACGCAATTTGGCCGACATTAACAAGACTACTCAGAAGATTGTGAAAGGAGAATTAAATTTGTTTTAAATAATTATTTCAGTACCCATGTCGTTAAGATATGGGTACTTTTTTATAGATTAAAAGATTTTTTAGGAGTAACTTTCAGTTTTGTGCCATCGGCAAAATAAATAATGCAAGGTTTAGTGCCAACGCATAAAGCGACGTTTTTTTCTATAATTAGGCCGGTTTCTTTTGATAAGCAAATAATTGGTAAGTTATTATTTATAGCCCATGCTTTAAATCTATTACTTTGTTCATCTGTAAAATGACAGGTTATCGAAAAATTATTAAGGATATTAAAGCCAGACACATCTTTTATATTCATTTTATTTTCATCATCGTGAGTGTCAATTCTTTTCCCCATAATAATTGCTCCCGCACTTCCTCCATATATATGACCCCCGGCTTTAATGTACTGAATCAAAATATTAGCTAATCCAGAGTTTTTAAATTCTTGAATTAAGCTCCATGTATTGCCACCACCTATATATATTCCATCAAACTTTTTTAAATCTTTAAGTTGATATTTTGACGGATTATCCATTGTTTCAAACTGAACATCTATTCTTTTGTGAAATTTTGTGATACCCTTCATCCAAAAACGTGTTGTGGCATAAAGCTTATGGCCACGGAGTGCTATAGGTATATATAAAAAGCGTCCATTTTTAGGCAATGTACGAAAAAAAAATTTGTCGAGGGGAAATGATTGTTTCTCATTACCACCCCCCGACAAATATATTCGATTGTGCTCCTTTATGTTTTGCATGTTTATAGGGGACTGTTGCTAAACGACTATTTTTGATTGTTTTCCATTTTTTAGCTTATTTAAGCCGCTAAGAATTGGAAATGTACTGATTTTCGGCATTTGGTAACACGTCCTGCATTGCTTTACGCAATTTATAAATGTTGATATTGTAAGTATACACCAAACGATTGAAATAGGTTTCTGTCGTTTCATCACGAGGCGATGGGAGTTTTAAAGTTTTATAGATTTTCAGATTGACGAATCTTTCGATCTCCAAACGAGCGAGATGAATGGCGGATTCTCGGCTGATAGACGGCTCAATGAATTGAGCCCAGTAATCGAAATAATACCTTAAAATGCCATATATATTCGCACCGTAGTATTTTCCACTAATCACTTTTGCAAATCGTCTAAACTGGAGGCCTGGACCCTTGTTTGTTGCCTGTACTCCACAAAGAATCAGAAGCGCAAGCGTTCGACATGAGTCGAACATTTCACGCGTGCCATTCGCTGTCCAAGGAATTAGCGTATCGAAGTAGGAATCGGTTTTGTTGATAGCCCAAACAATTCTTTCGAGTCCGAATCCAATATCACTAATCGAGATAGCCGACCGGCTCGCTTGGGGAATAAGTAGATAGGTGGCATCTCCAAGCTCGAGTCCTCCGTAGGAGAAAAAGAGCTCAAGTGCTGAGAATTTTCCGGTCCCCCAGTCTTTGACTGATGTTCTTATAGTAATAATGAAATCGTTCATGTGAAGTCCGAGTTTTGAGAGAATCGTACACCAGTGATCTACTAATTGTAGATGTTCTCTAAAATTTACTTCCATATTTTCAGTACATACGTTTACGAAAGATGTCGATGTCCCTTCTTGTGACTCGACATGCGGTTGGAATTGCATACGTACACATGGTTGCACCACGAACATTTTGTCTTTGCAGATTTTTTGGTTATGATGGATGACATCATCGAATATTTGTACACCAGCGATGACCAAGTCAGTCTGACCTTTGAAATTAGCGATGTTCCGAGGTGTTATTAGCTCGAAACCGACTGAGCGGAAATATTTACTCATCTTTGAGCTAATTTGCACAGGTTCTAGCATCTTTTTACGCTTGGAGTAAGTACAGAATTGATAATGTCCTTTATTGCACTTATGCCAGCCACATATCGATACATCAATTTTGGTAGATGGTTTAGAGAAAAAAGTCCTACCACATGTATCACACGAGCGCCTTTGCCATCCTCTTTCAGTCATAAATTCATTTACGGCTTCTAAATTAACAATTTCAGAATACTTTTGTTTATATCCCATTTTATCCTCCTTTTTTTAAAATTGTATAAGATCTTTTCACTTTTTTAAGACTACCTTGTGGTTCGAAATACTATAGCATTTGTTTAGCTTTTTGTAAAGCCACTCGTAAGTTTATTTGTGAATATTTTGCGTATTTATTGTTAGCGCCTCACCAAATACAAATTTATGGTATTAATAAACTATATGCAAAGTATAGTTTTTTTGTTTTATTTTTATACTTATTGCAATAAAAAAAAGGTAAAAATATCAAAGGGAATATTGGAAGAAATTTTTAAAAAGTTTGGTTTTGAAAACGGAGAAAGAATAACAAAGGCATACTTAGGGCTTGAAGATGATTATTTGAAATTGAATTAAATAAAGCCAAAACAAAACAGCTGACCGTCTATACAAGGTCAGCTTTTTTTTATTGATAATGTTGTGTTTGTGGTTTGTGGTTGTTATTTATTTTCAGCCTCCAATATTTTTGCTAAAGTTTTTAGTCCGGCTATATTGCCTGGATATTTTAAATATTTTGTGAGACATTCATTTTCCGTGGCCCATTGAAACTCGGTGTGTTCAGCTGATAGATTTATTTTTGTATTATGGGAAACTTCAACAGCAAAAATTTTTTCATGTTGATTACGATTGTCATCAAAAAAATCAAATGAATAACCAGTGTCAAAAATTTTTATAAATTTTGTAATGCCGGTTTCTTCTCTAAGTTCACGTGTCGCAGCTTGCTTAAACGTTTCACCAACCTCTACATTCCCGGTGATTGGTTGCCAAAAGCCACCTTTTTGAAGGTTGCGTTTTAGCATTAAATATTTAAGGCCTGTTTCCTGATTTTTCTTGAAGATTATTACTTCAATTTGATTATTTGTTTTCATAATTTTTTTAATTTGTCTATTATTTATCCCACCGCCCTGTAAGCTCATTGATATTTCTTTTTGGATTATCTGAATTTACTGCCCAATGAAGCGCGTTGAGATAAAAAATAGCGCGTACAAATTGATATTTTTTCTGGAATATTTTTTTATCTTCTATCAGATTTGATTTCAAAATCGCTGTGGTTAGCTTGTCCATATAATCAGCCTCAAATGTTTCATCAGTGCCTTGTTCCTGGTAGGCTTTAGCGCATTCTTGATAATAAAAAAGCCGAAAAAGGTCATGTTCAGGATCGCCCCATAGTGCCAGCTCCCAATCAAGGACTCCGGTTAGATTTTTACCATCTGTAAGCAAGTTATGAATAATAAGATCGCCGTGAACTAAGGCCGCCTTTGTCTTAGTGGAAAATAATTGTTTTATTTTAGGGTCATTAATAATTAAAAATAAATCATTTAATAATTTATTTGCTTGCTTAAATTTTTTGATATCAATATTTTTTTGCTTTATACCGTCTGTGAGATAATCTAAAAAATTTTTATATTTTTTGCCTGTTTTTACTGAGTAAACATAATTTTTTGTTTGAGTTCTCTGATACTGTAAAAATTTAACAACCTGCTCAATTATATTATTTTTATTATTTATTGAAAGATTTTTCCAAACTGAATCTATTGTTTGTCCCAGGAGTCTATTTTCAACTATAAAGAATGATTGATCAATTTTTCCTGACCACAAAATTTTTGGTATTAGTTTATGTTTAAGTTGTTTTAAAAAATTAACTTCTTCTAATAAAAGCTCAGTGTTGTCATCCCGAAAACGGATAACATAACTATTTGAAAGAAAAACTTTATAATTAGTGCCGCTGGGAGCGGCTGTAAAGCGCTCTTTCTCGGAAATAGCGCATTGCTTTTTTATTTTTTCAATTCGTAATAGATAATTTTTCATAAAAAATGATTTTAGTATTAATTTGATTTTATCAAAAATAAGAATTTTTGTCATTATTTGCTCCAAGCTCTTTCTTTTGCTATATTTGAATTAAGTTATAAAATAATTTTAAATGGTTAAAGATAAAAAAATGACAAATGCTAATAAAAATTTATCTAAGGAGCTAGAAGAGTTATTGGCCGGTTTTAACCACAGCCCAATTGTAGCAAGTTTTTTAAAAAGAATTGAGAAAAACAAGCTCACAATTCAGGAAAATTCTGAGAGTCATTTTTGTGTTTATTTTGCCGCTTATGACCCAAAGTCTAAACAGGTTTTTATTGGACACCATAAAAAATCCGGGTTATGGCTGTTTAATGGCGGACATATTGATAAAGGAGAAACAATGAGTAAGGCCTTGCGGAGAGAAATTAACGAGGAGTGGGGGCTAGATATAAGTATGTTTGAGATTAAAAACCCGGCTTTACTTACTATTACTAAAATTAACAATCCATCCAAACAAACATGTAAGCGTCATTATGATATTTGGTATTTTATTAAGGTTGATAAAGACAGCTTTAAGCCTGATGCTGATAAAGTGTTGGAAGAATTTTATGAGATAAATTGGTTAAGCCCAAAAAGAGCAAGAGAAATTGTAAAAGAAAAAAACACTTTAGCAGGAATTGATTTTGTAGAAAAAAATTATTTTAACAAATAGATAACGATTTTATATATAAAAAAGAATATATTATCAGGTAAGATCATTTTTTAAAGCTAATCGTTATTACCTGATGAAAAACAGACTTAATAAAGCCAAAACAAAATAGCTGACCGCTTATACAGGGTCAGCTTAAATCGTGTAAATATTACTATTTCAAGGAGTATGACTCCTTGAAATTGACTTATTTCAAGGAGTGTGCTATCATGGAATTAGTAAATATTCTTAATGTAAAAATATGTCTTTACAAATTCAAAAGCAAATTCAATATTTTGATCGCGCGCATAATCTAAATTCATTGCTTCAGCCGCAAAAAGTTTTGGTAATATATGGCCCCAGGCAAGCAGGCAAAACAAGCTTGCTAAAGATTTTTACTGAAAAAAATACTTTAAAAACTTTTCAAAGCACCGGAGATGATATGAAATTAAAGACAATATTTAGTGAGCCGGATTTTGATGGCTTAATTAGTTTTGCCAAAGATTATGAATTATTGATTATTGATGAAGCGCAAAATATTCCCAACATAGGCCTTGGCCTTAAGATCATTGTTGATCATGTTGAAAATATTAAAATTATTGTTACCGGCTCAGCGTCATTTGAGCTGGCCGGTCAGATCGGAGAGCCATTAGTAGGCAGAAAGCGCACATACACATTATTTCCTTTGTCTGTTTTAGAGTTGTCTAAATATTACACGCCGCATCAATTACAAAATGAACTGTTAGAGCAATTATTGCTTTTTGGCTGTTATCCGGAGGTTCTTACAGCCGAAACAGATAGAAAAAAGAGGGAAGCACTTATGGAAATCACAGATTCATATTTATTAAAGGATGTTTTAGCCTTGGAAAAGACGAAAAGCCCAAAGATTTTACGGGATTTATTACAGCTTTTGGCCTGGCAAATCGGCAATGAAGTATCTTTGACAGAATTAAGCAACAGTTTAAACATTGACTACAAGACAGTTGCCAGATATTTGGATTTATTGGAAAAGGCTTTTGTTATTGTGAGTGTGAGCGGGTTTAGTCGAAATTTACGCAAAGAAATATCCAAAAAAGATAAATATTTTTTCTTGGATATTGGTATTAGAAACGCGATTATAGAAAATTTTAACGCTATTAATTTACGCAATGATATCGGCCAATTGTGGGAGAATTTTATTTTTTTGGAAAGAATGAAAACACGGACATATAAACGAATTTATGCCAATCAATATTTCTGGCGAACATGGGACAAAAAAGAAATTGACCTAATAGAAGAGAGAGATGGTAAATTGTATGGTTATGAATTCAAATGGAATGTTAAGAAAAAAGTTAAACCGCTCAAGTTATGGTTTGACACATATGACAATGCCGAATTTAAAGTCATTACCCCAAAAAATTATTTAGATTTTATCTCCTAAACAAAGCCAAAACAAAATAGCTGACCGCTATATGGTCAGCTGTTTTTATTGGCAAGTATTATGAGGGTTTTTAGGTCATAAAAATATTGATTTATTAAATAAAAAAAACGTCAAAGGCAGGACGATTTTTTTAATCAGTATTAAACAAAGATTTTAAATTAAAGTGTTTTAGACTTTAATTTTATTGCTTGCGCATTGATGAATAAGAGAGGTTAACAAAGTTTGATAAGGGATGCCTTTTTCAATTGCCTTTGCTTTAATTTTTTGCAAATCTTTTTCAGATAATCTAATATTTATATTTTTCGTCTTACTTAAAGTCGTTTTAGCGTATTGCTTATATTTTGCTTTAGCTGATTTTAATTTTTGTATGCTAACAAATTTATCAGAATCAAAGTCTTTAGTAATATTTTTTTCTTCTTTGTCCAAAGTATAATATTTCATATTATTTTACATTTAATATATATTTTTTAGTTGCCTTACGGCTTGGAATAATTGTTTTTAAAAATATTTTGTCTTTATTTTCTATAAAAGGGATTAAATACGCGTAATTATTTATATTTATTATGAATATTTTTTGATTTGGATATTTTTTTATGTTTGCGTGCTGAATTATATCTAAAAGGCCATTATCGTCAATAGCAACTATAATATCTTCAAAGCAAATATCTCGTTCTAATTTTAATTTTTCATTTTTTTTATTATCCCAATCGTAATATTTCATATTTATAGTTTATGACAAATGATATTATTTGTCAATACTTAAAATGCTACTATTATAATAGCTGTATTTATTGTTTGACAAGGCATGTTTTTAAGGCTAGGATGTAATCTAAGGTATAAGGTTGTATTTTATAGTAAAATATAACAGTCGGATATTAACAATCTAATAAATTTCTTTATAAAAAGGAGGAGAATTATGCACGCTGATTTGCCAGTCTTAGTAGTTATAGCTTTATTAGCACTTGCTATGATGCTGTTTGTTCGGTGGAGAGCGAAAAAAGAGTATAAAGAAAAAGACAAAGAACAGCCTGGTTAAATAAAGCCAAAACAAAATAGCTGACCGCTTACGCAGGGTCAGCTTTTTTTCTAGCTATATTTTATGTATAGAGCTAGCTCTAAACCTAACAAATAAAAAAGTATGCTACTTTATTTTTTTTGCTAATTTTCTGTAATCAATATAGCTAACATTATTAAATTCGCCAATTAAACTTAGATTAATAAGGCTTGCTTTGGCGCTGATCTTTGAATGATCAATAAAATTAGCAATAACGCGCGTATTAATTCGTTTATTAAGTGATTTATATTTTACTTCAATTAATGACAATTTATTATTTTTTTCAATAATAAAGTCAATCTCGGATTTATTTACCGTGCGGTAAAAATAAATATTTTTTTGATATAAATTTTTTAATTCCAAAAAAACAAAATTTTCAAATAAGCGTCCGGCATCATCCTGACGGCCGGACAGATCTAAAAAATTATTTAAAATAGCATTTCTAATGCCCAGGTCAAAAAAGAAAGTCTTGGGCATTTTAGAAACCTGCGATCGGATATTATTTTTATACGGATCAATTATATCAAGCACAAAGGTATGTTTTAATAAATCTAAATATTTTTCAATTTTTCTTCTGGGGATGTTAGTTGTGTTTGATAGTTCATTAATATTAAGCAGGTTTCCAATTTGTGAACATAGTATTTTTAAGATTGAATTAAATTTGGAAATATTTTCTATCCTGCCGATTGACCTAATATCCTTATTAATGTAGGTATCAACGTATTCACTAAGAAGTTTTTCTTTTTTTATAGCATCATCCTGAAGCGCGACTGCCGGCATTCCGCCATAAATTAAATATTCTTTTAATAATTTATCGTATTTTAATTTAATTTCCAAAGGAATATTATTTTTATCCAAATGATTAAGATCATTATAATTTTTAAAGATTAAAAATTCTTCATAATCAAGAGGTAAAATATTAAAAGAAACTTTTCTGCCCACAAGCGAATCCTGGAATTTTGCTTTTAATTCCAGGCTGGATGAGCCGGTAGCGATTATTTTTATAATTGAAGAATATTTATCATATATATGTTTTAAAAAATTAGAAGGATTATCCAGATACTGTATTTCGTCAATAAAAAAGTAGTTTTTTTTGTTTTTATCAATAATATAATCTAATAAATTTTCCGGATTTTGATTTATTTTTTCTAAAATCTGGATTTCTTCAAAATTTAAATAAAATATTCTATTTTCAGGAATATTATTATTTTTTAATTCCTGCATTAATATTTTTAATAATGATGTTTTGCCAACTTGTCTGGGGCCATTTAGAATAATAAATTCATTTTCAGGCAACCATTTTTTTATAATTTTAGCTATTTTTCTTGGTTTAAGCATAATTTTTACATAAGTTGATAATACTTATTAATAATTTTATCATATTATGTAAAAATAATCAAGTT
>JAUVKU010000054.1 GCA_030596105.1 bacterium | reverse complement strand
AATGACCTGACAGATGAATGGGAGAATAGAGGAATAAAAGAAGGGTTGGCATTTGCCATTTTGACGGATGATATCACTAAGGCTTGGTCAGGAAAAAATGTGAAAGCATACAAAAAATTTAAAAGCCTTAAAAAGGAAAACCTGCGAGACAATATGACAAATCTTGAATTGGTTTTAAACATGCTTGCCGAAGCTACAACAACCGAAATATCAAAGAAAAAAAAGCCTAAAAATTTTAAACAAAGTAAAAAAATTGCCAAACAAGGAGGACATATAGCGGGAACAGCCAGAAAAGAAATAGAACAAAAAACAGGAGAAAGTGTTATTTCTCCAAAAAACGCTAAAATATTTAAAAAGCCAAACCAGGCTTTACTTCAATAATTTTTTTCTTCCTCTCATGCGAATCCCCTTTTGGGGTACCTTCCACATGTTACGTAATAAAAATAAAATAACCACTACAAAATAATTTAATATAAAAAATCCCCGCACACTGCGGGGTTTTATACACAGGAAAATTACTTATTTTTATAATAATTCACATTACCTGTGGATTCATGTAAACATAACTTGTTATATTAACCTGTTTCGTATATAATTTTAAGTAAGATTAAATAAATTAACAATACTTTCGCATATAACTTGTTGTACGAAATAAATCTGTCTTATTATAAACTTTAACCAAAAAATTATATGGAGTTAATTAACTTTGCTGCAATTATCGGAACACTAACTGTCATTTTCAGCTTACTTGCTAAAATACTTGGACAACCTGATCAAATAAGGAAAAACTTTAAGAGAAAATCTACTGAGGGGCTATCTACCATAATGATAGTGATAGCTGTAATTAGTTACTCTTTATGGACAATTCATGGAATTATTGAAAAAGATTGGGTGTTAATTTTTGGTCAAAGTTTAGGAGTTCTGACAATGAGTATAATCTTAATTCAAATTATTCTGTATAAGAAAAAAGGTTGAGACAGATTTACATCGTACAACACCTGCATATGCGGTTCCAGAAATTTACATTTATTAAGTTTTCTCTTCCGCTTCGCTCAAAGAGAAATATAATAATGAGTATAAATTTCTTTCACCCAAATTTTAAATTATTTATGGAGTGTTGCTCCGCAAAATTATACTCCAAAAATAATTTAAAACTTCGCATCATGCGGATATGTTATCGAAAATTATGCTCTTTAAACAAATAGAATACTTTTGGAGAGCTGGGAAAGGAGAACAACTATGTCGTATGGAAAAACGTTCCTTAATCAAATTATAGTAGCTGGATTCGAATGGCCGTATGTAGAAAATATATTAAAATGTAAATCTATCCGGGCATATGTTTGCCCAACATGCAAGTGCACTCGAATATGGTGGTTAGAAGAAATACGTGCTTCTCACAATATTAGTTGTAAAAATAAAAATTGTGGGGGCACCATGGAGCTTCTAAACATCACCATGAAAAATGCGAAAATCATTCCGAATGTTTGGAATCGGATTGAATCACTTGCAGCATGTGGATATTAGGCGAGAAAAACCAGCTCCTTCTCGCCTCCCTCCAAAAGTATTCTATTTGTTCAGTTGCCCTTAACGGGCAACATTCTGACTGAGGTCAAAATTAAGAACAGAACTGTCCGATAACAGCGTGTATGCGGTTCGCGCATTCCTAACGGAATATGCTTACCCAAATTTCAAATTATATCTGGAGTATTGCTCCGCAAAATTATACTCCAGAAATAATTTGAAACTTCGCATACACGCATATGTTAAATGAAATTGGCTAAATGATTAGATTAATACCGACAGATAATTATATCAAAACGCTAAGTGTTAATCTAAATTAATCACGAGCCAACTTCACTTAACAAGGTATATCTGGCTACGCCAGAGAGTAATATTTTTATAATTTTTTATTAATTAAATAGAGCCCTTTTAAAATTTTTTAAAAAGAAAAACCGTCAGAATCAATTATGACCTGACGGTTACAGAATGAATTGAATGTTATCAAAACCAAAATTTGTTTAATTTAACTCAAATCATCTTCCGTGATTTTAAGAGGCTCTGAATCCCATTTTGCTTCTGGATCATCAGGGACCCGGTATATGTCTCCATTATGACTAAACATTTTGTAACCAGCAGCCCGAGCCATCGACAAAGTATCTTGTGCGTTCAGCAACTTAAAATGTCCGTTAAATATAAATTTCCACATTGATCTTTACCTCCTCTTTAAGTTATTTATTTTTACATAATATATTATACTATGCTACAAGATTAATAATTTAATATACCATACTATATAATTTTTGTCAATGCCTTAACACGAAAAATTTCAAAAGGGCTCTAATATTAAAGGAAATTATAAAAATATTACTCTCTGGCTTCGCCCAAATTTTGTATTTTATTCTTGATAGGCTTCCAGCCAATTTTATCAAAAATAAAATACAAAACTTCAGATATACCTGATGTTAGGCAAAATTGTCTGTGACCATTCGCTTCGCTCACGGCCCCATCCAATTTTGCCTAATGTGTGCGCTTACCAGCATCTGCCAGTCGCCAATTTTCTGGTTTCGCTATCGCTCAACTCAGAAAACTGTCGCCTAACAGCTGCTTATCTGAAATTTCTTTCCACAAACCCTAACGGGATTTGCTTCAAGAAACTTCAGATCAAGCGCACACATTAGATGAAATAGCACTTTTAAAATTACTTTTTGCTAAAATAAATGGCCATCGATTTCTCGATGGCCGACGAAAGGTTGCTATCACTTTGGCGTGATAGCCACGCTAAAATGTTCTATAATTTTTCTGATTCCCTTAATTGTTGCATCCACTATTTGGACGCCGATGATAAGCATGAGTGTATTTCCAAAAAAATGTGCGAACCCCCAATTTGAATAATTTGCGATGTTGTATCCCAAGCCGACACATAAAGCACATACCGATAAATAGTACAAAGGTAGCTCGTTGCCATACATATGCAAAATTCTGTTTAAACTCATAATTCCCCCTTTCTAAAAAAACATTTTAGCTCATTTAGATGTTTTGAATTTATTTTTGTTAATGTTAAAATAACTTAGCATTAAAAAAAATTAATTTCAAGCCCACGGCGCAAAAAATAATTAGCTAGCTATCGCTCGCTTTTTCTCCTTTCAGTCGAAAATAAAAGCGCTACATCATCTAACAACGCGATAAGCGATTCGCGCTTGCCCATTCGGGCAAATGCTCACCCAAATTTTGTTTCGCTTTGCTCAACAAAACTTCGCTTATCGGTATTCGTTATGTGTAATGGTCAAAATTTATTATTAAATAAAAAAATATGATAGGAGAATTACCGGAAAAAATTCTTAATGCATTATTAGAAACAATTCCCGTTGAATTCTCGGTTGTCGATGAATCCGATAATGTCTTAGCCTGGAATAAACACGATACAAGAATTTTTAAACGACCAAGTGGAGTTGTTGGCAAAAATGTAAAGGATTGTCATCCTAAAAAAAGCTTGGATAAAGTTGAAAAAATCTTACAAGAAATGAAAAATGGCACAAGGGATAAAGCAAGATTTTGGATCGATCTACCGATCGGTAAAAACAATGAAAAAAATAAAGTTTTAATTGAATATTACGCGTTAAGAGATCCTAATGGAAAATATTTAGGTTGCCTGGAAGCAAGCCAAAATATATCAGAAATAAAAAAACTTGAAGGCGAAGAAAGATTATTAAATTAAAAGTTGCTATCACATCACATAACTTCTCTAAATAAAAAAACGCCTTTAGAATTAATCTACTAAGGCGTTTTCTTTATTAAAAGTTTTACTTGTCTTGAGGGGCAGTTATAATCTTAAAAAAATACTGCCATTTATTCCCGGTATTGCATAATTCTTTGGTATCATTTAAGGCCTGCTCAACAACTGCTTTTGAATTATCTTTGCAAATCTTAAAAACAGAGCTACGCTTAAAATTCGGAATATGCAATTCTTTAATAACCCGCAAGGCCAAATCCTGCCACTGATACGCCGGTGCTTTCTTTGATTCTATATTCTTTAATATTTCTTTGATGTCTTCAGCCATAAAAACAATTAATATTGAACAGAGAACATAGAACACGGAACATGTACTCCTTGCCTATGTACTGTGTTCATTGTTCTATGCTACATGTTCCTTGCTAGGCCGCTTTTCTAAATTCCTCCAAAGTAACCTTGCTTTTTTGATTAATGAGTTCCTGGGCTTCGCCCTGCAATTCTTCCACATATTTAATCACAAATTCAAGCTCATTCTTGGTCGGGTCTTGCTCACGCAAGCGCTCCCAGGCTTCACGCCTAAGC
>JAUVKU010000061.1 GCA_030596105.1 bacterium | reverse complement strand
AGGTAGACATTATCGGTTTTGGTGTATTTTTGCGACCATCGCAGGAAGTTGTAGGTTTTTTGTTTGAGTTGTTTTATCATTTATCAGTTATCGTTGATTTTTCGTTATTGCTCTTTTTTGAAGAATAGCTTGAAGGTTCTTAATAGAATTCCGATGTCAATTAAAAGACTTCGGTTTTTTATGTAGTATAAGTCGTATTGGAATTTTTCTTGACTGTCCATTATTGATCTGCCGTATCTGAATTTTATTTGAGCCCAGCCCGTAAAGCCAGGTTTTATTATATGTCTAATGTGGTAATGCGGGATTTCTTTTTCAAGTTGTTCCACGAATTCAGGTCTTTCTGGTCTTGGGCCTACTAAGGAAATTTCCCCTTTTAATATATTTAGCATTTGAGGTAGTTCGTCAATGTGCGTTTTTCGTATGAATTTTCCCGTTTTTGTTATTCTTGGGTCTTGTTTTTTAGCCCAGACAGCCCCGTTTTTTTCAGCATCTGTTCTCATTGATCTGAATTTAATTAGAAAAAATGGTTTTTTGTTTTTTCCTATTCTTTGTTGGTGGTAAAATACAGGCCCTTTGTTTTCAAGTTTAATCGCTATGGCGATAAATGGCCAAAGTGGTAATGTTAAAATTAAGAGTATTGAGGTAAGGATAAAATCTAAAACAGCTTTGATTTTATTGTAGAATATTTTTTCTCCTTCTTTGAGGTTTTGCAAGAACCATGTTTGGCTAATTAAAGAAACAGGGATTTTATGAGTTATTGTTTCGTATGCTTGAGCAGAGCTGATGAAGTTTAATTGGAGTGGCAGACACTGATAAAGATTGGATAATAATTTTGGATTTGATTGTAAATTTTCAGCTATAATTAGCGTGTCTATCTTTTGTTTTTGGATTTCAGAAAAAGATCGTTCGTTAGTCGCGAAAATGCCTATTAATTTGTATCCCAAATATGGACGCGTATTGATTTCTTTTGCTAACTCTTGTGCTGTTTGGTTGTCGCCGATAATCGCAATTTTGGTTAAAAGGTGGGAAGAAAATAGGGAATAGAAAAGTTTTCGCCAGATAAGGATTAAAATTCCGAAGATTAATATGTTTAAAACTAAATTTGTTTTAGGCGTAATTCCAAACCACGGAATAAGATAAAAGAAAATAATGCCTATTGTGAGGCATATTGAAATTGCGCCGAATAGTCGTGGGTAGAATTTAAGCTTTGTTTTAATTTGGTTAAGTTCGTAAAGTCCAAATATATAGAAAATGGTTATCCAGAAAAAGTATAAAATAGAGAATGGGAATAAATGAGCTTGAAAAAGCTCTTGACTGAATTGTCCCCAAAATCCAAAAAACACTGTTAAAAACAGCGAGGCGTAGAGTAGGGAAATATCCCCGAAGAATAATAGAATTTTTCTAAAATTTAATGTGTTTGACATATTCTTGTATTATTGTATCTTATGCTAAAACGGCTAAAATTTCAACTCAAAATATGTCTAATTTTACAAGAGGTTAAAAATTGGGTAGAATTAAGTAATTTACTTATAATTAAAGCTATAGGGATTATAATGAAAAACGATATTCAAAAATGGCGAACCTTGTTTGAAAGTTATAATGCATGGGACGATAAACGGGCGAGAAGGGTTCAAGGGATTGAGAGTAAGGTAATTTTAAGATGGCTGTTGGATTTAAAGTTGCCAAAATATGAAATTCTGGAAGTTGGTTGTGGGAATGGATATATGGGTTCTCTTATTTCCTCATATTTTTTAAAGCATAATATAGATTTCAAATATCATTTCACGGATTTATTGCCCGAATGTATTGAAACCACAAAAAAGAATCTTTCTAGTTTTCCGAATCAATCTTTGCTTAGGTTTAGCGTTTTGGATGTTCTCAAAATTGATGAGGTTTTGGGAGTGGGTAGTCAAAAGATTATTCTTTCTACTGGTTATGCTTCGGCCGCGACTTATAAAGATGCGGTGCCTGTTGTGGCTCGGTCTTTGGGACACAAAGGAATACTTATTTGTGATTTTGTAAATCATTTGTCGCCAATAGTTTTTTGGATAAATCCACGCAGGAGAATTAAATATTTTTTAGATGCGATAAAAGGAAAAAACGCATTTAAGGAACAGAAGAAAGTTTTTGTTATGAATAATTTGCATTTTATAAAATCAAAAATAATTAGGTTTCGTCGTAATCCTATTGTAGCAATGTTTCAAAAAGTAGATTAAGAATTAAAATATTAAAATATTAAAATAAACTAAAAGTATGGGTAAAAAATCTAGGAATAAACAAAAGAGTCGTTTTGTCGTGGAGGCTGAAGGGCAAGAGCAAGAAAATTTAGAGCAAGAAGAAAAACAGGATAGCGGTTATTCCGCGTTTTCTGCTATTAAGGAAATAGGGTTTTATTCGCAATTAGAAAAAGTTTGTCTTGGTATTATTCAAGCGGCGACATATTTAGTTTTATTCGCTCCTCTTTTAGTGATGCGAAGTTCTTTTTTTCCTTTTGTTACGCCCAAGACAATTTTTTTCAATATTTTAGTGGAGGTGATGGTTGCTGCTTATTTAGTTTTGATTATTTATCATAAGCAATGGCGACCTAAGATTACGCCTTTGATGGTTTCAATCGCTTTATTTATGGGCGTTTTTGCTTTAACATCTTTTACTGGCGTTAATTTTGAACGGAGTTTCTGGAGCACGCACGAAAGAATGACAGGGTTATTTACAATGTTGCATCTTTTTGGATTTTTTGTTGTGTTGAGCAGTGTGTTCAAGAAAAGAGAAGATTGGGAAAGAATTTTAGGAGTTTCTATTTTTGCTGGAATTTTACTTGCTTTTAATGTTCTTTCTGGAAGCGGTTCTTCCACGCGTGGAGGAGGCACCATAGGAAACACTTCTTTTATGGCGGCTTATTTACTTTTTAATGTTTTCTTTGCAATTATTTTACTTTTGACAAAGAAAATAAAGTGGCAGATTTATGCAGGGATTTCTTTGTTAATAACAATTCCTACTGTGCTTATGTCTTCTTGTAGAGCAGGTGTTGGAGCTTTCTGGGTTGGGTTGTTTTTAATGGGCATCGGTTATATGATTTTTTCGCGCAAAAAGATGTTAAAGCGAATAGCGTTCGGAATTATTTTAGCTATTATGGTTTTTGGCAGTGTTTGCGCGATTGTTCAGCCAAGCTTTGTTCAGGGAGGAGTTGATTCATTGATGCATGAAATGAATCCTAGGTTTACTGTCTGGAATATGGCTTGGCAGGGCTGGCAAGATAAATTTTTGCTTGGTTGGGGTCCAGAGAATTTTAATGTTGTTTTTAATCAGAATTTTAATCCCTGTTTGTTTATGACCGAATGTGGTGGAGAAATTTGGTTTGATAGAGCGCACAATATTATTTTTGATATGGGTGTTGGTTCTGGTATTATTGGGATCATTGCTTATCTGGGAATTTTTGGAATTGCTATTTTTAGCTTGTTGAAGCTTTGCCCGAGGATAGCGGGAACCCGTGATGTTTTTATTCCTCTTGGAATGGTTATTATTTTACTGGCTTATTTTTTCCAGAATTTGTTTGTGTTTGATATGATAAACACCTATTTAATGTTTTTTTTGTGTCTGGCGTTTATTGCGTTTTTAACAAAAAAAGAAGA
>JAUVKU010000035.1 GCA_030596105.1 bacterium | reverse complement strand
TTGAATCACAGAAACTCCTTCCTCCTTAACCCTTTTTAAAATTTGATCTTTGATTTCTTTTGAAACCTTATGTCCTTTTTTCATATACCCCAATGTTAATACAACTTAGACAAGGTGTCTAGTTTTTGGGGTACCTTCCATTATGATCATGATAATACCCTGAAATATCCCATGGCCAGAACTTCTTAACATCCTGGGTTAAGGACGTCAATGCAAAGGCGGCGATTTCGGCCAAAGCCCAAACCTGGCCGTCCCTTAAGCCATAATTTTTATAGTGATGTTTATATATTTCAAAATAATGGGAAAGTATCAATTCATGAGCGGTTATTCTTCTTTGGACAAAGGCATTTTCATACCACCATCTTATGATCTTTGGCTCATATCCCCAATTGGAGATCCCGGGATGTATCGCGGAAATAACACAATAATAAGTTTCATAAAACCATTTATATCCTGTTTCTTTTTCTACATAATCAGAAAAATTTTTACTGATTTCGTTCCATGATCTCTGGTATTCTTTTTGGGAATACTTCATGTTTTTTATAACAAGCCTATATTGTTCTTCCAAATCTTTAAGCTGGCCCTTGGTCTTTGTAAATTTTTTATCGTAATTTTTATCAATAATAAATTCAAGTTTCATATTGTTTATAGTAAAAAAATAGCTATAGTTTAACCTATAGCTATTATATATGTTTTTAATAACACCGACAAATCTATGTACAAGTCCACAAACATAATTAACAATATATAATCAATGGCAGTCCTCACTCAACACCACATATAAAATAAAAACACAGAGACATCTCTGTAGTTTTTATTTCGCACGAGCTTGTAGGGGACGTTAAAACTGAATTTATAAAAAAATCATGATACTTACATCCCAACAATAATTAATCAATAATGTATTTTTCTATTAAATCATCCATGCTACCACCTCTTTCCCAGTCTTTTGAAATGTTTTTGTACAAATCAATATGTTGAGTATATGGTCTTGCTTTAACCTTGAATATTTCGATCCAAGATTTCTTATTTTGAATTACTACATTAATGACCTCAGAAAAATCCCACATCCTTTGACTAGACATTTCTTCGGGACTAAGTTTAAACTTTTCGTATATATATTTATAAAAAAGAAAATGCAAATATTCATGAGCTATTACAAACACAGCTTCGTCACTCCCCTTATTGTACGGAAATGTTATTAACTGTTTATCAAAGAATCTTCCAAAAAATGGCCATATTGATGGACTAGCAATAACACCATCCTGAAATATAAGTATATCTTTAAATATTTTTTCACTTTCATTTATAAAAAAATTCTGTTTATCATACCAAGACTTTTTTATTTTCACCAACTCATCTTCTATTAATCTTTCTTCTCGTTTGTAAAAATCATCAATTATAGCACTTACTATGTCTTTTGTAAGTCGCTCATCCCTCAAATCAATAAAAGAAAAAAGTTTTTTTTTATAATCACCTGATTGATTTGCCAACTCAAAAAAAGCAAATACTTCATTTTGCTTTGATATTTTAAAATTTATTATTTTTTTATCCATCTTGCAAATATCTTTACTATAAAAAAAGGGTGCATACATACGTCGTATTCACCCCAAGCGCTGTACCGGAATCATTCATATTTTAACCGGTTACATAGCACGCGCAACCACAGTTGCAGAAACAGGCTGCCATAATTCCGGAGCCTCTTTTTTTCTTTGTTTTTTTCATCAACGATACATAGCCAATTTTTTTCTGTTTTTTTTCTTTCATTTGGAAACCTCCATTTGTTAAATTTACATATTTTGATGACCATTACCTAAATATTAACTCAATAAACCGATTTAGTCAACCCCCCCTTTTTTTTTATTAAACAATAATTAACAAGCCATCCTTAACAAACATGCTACACAATGTAGTAGAATCTTCAACGTCAAGACCAGATTTATTGCTAAAGTCATCAATTGTAAAGCTCCTTATAAATGAATCCAATAACTCAAATGTATCATTAGTTATTAAAGATGGCTCACCAGGATTTTCTAATGGGGCAACTAATATTCCATCATAATAATCCTCATTACGTAGCATTACCCTTTTATTAACCAAGAAACTCATCTCTTTGGTCGTCTTAAATTCTGCATCATCCCCGTATTCAATTTTTTCAATGTTTAAAGGGATCGCATAAGGATCAAGGCAGTTCATGCTACCAAAACAATACTTTGAATCAATCCTACATCCACCACTACACTCTGGCAGATATTCACAATCATTACACTCACTTGGTAGAATTGTATCCTTTCTTAGTGGCGACATTTTCCCCCAAATATCACTTAAACTTTCATTTAAGACGTTGCCGAATATCTTATCTGAATGTGAGCAAGCCCTCGTATCACCATTTGCGCCAATTGTACAAGTCGTAATGCCCGCACTACAGCTTCTCTTGGTAGCAAAGTGATATTTACCTTTTTTATAAGAGCACAACGGATAACATTCAAGTATGCCAACGTTCATTTCTTCGTGTTCCTCTAAAAATAATAAATCATCAAGTGTTTTTACAAGTGTTTCTCCTGAGATCATGTATTCTTGAAAATTTACAGAATTTATGGGCGGCGAGGCCTTTGTAGCAAAAAACTGGTTAACGCCAAGTCCTTTAAGATACTTGGCAGTTTCAACAATGTCATTTTCATTTATCTTGGTTATAACCATGCTGACTGCTACTTTTAGGTCACTCTCCTGAGCAATGGAAATTCCTCTCACAACATCACTAAACGCTCCTTTGCGACCAGCAATATAATCATGTTTCTCTTCGTCAAAAGAAAAAAATGATGTCATAATTCCCCGCATTCCTAACTCAAACATTCTCCTAGCAATATCTTCAGTCAGTAATGTTAAATTTGAATTGACTGCACAGGGTATTCTGTTTGAAATTAATTCTTCAATTGCCTCAAAGAGAATATCTCTATTCAGCAATGGCTCTCCGCCGGTAATAGTAACTTGAAAAACTTTTGATTTTACCAGCTCGTCAATTACTCTTTCAAGTAATTTTGAACTCATAACTTGACCAGCGTGACAATCTTCATGTCTCCAATGATTATAACAATGAAGACAGTTATTATTACAGCGGTTATCAATTTCAATCTGACAAGTAATCGGGCCTGATAAAGTTTTGTATAACATGATAATTCTCCTTTTGTTGATGTAAAATATTTAGTTTTTTATGTACATTTTTATTACTATGTAGTAATAAAAAAGGTTAACATAATTACTACGATTAGTCAAGCCAGTAATTTGGATTCCAATATGTGAGTGAACTTAAACAGTAACATAAAAAAATATTTTTCATCTTACCCCGCCCTTTTTTTTCTTTTTTTGCCCCCCCCACTGGCGCATCTGACATAAACTCCCTTATTGGTAAAGCCATAAACGCGGTTTTGGGGCTGGTGGGGTCTATTGCTTTGGTAATGTTCATTTATGGCGGCAATGCCATAAATGACAGCCATGGGCAATAAAGAGGCAGTGACCAAAGGTAAAGACATAATTGTCTGGAGCGTAGCCGGCCTAGCCGTAATCTTCCTCGCCTACGCGGTTGTTAACTTTATTCTGGCAGATGTTATT
This sequence comes from bacterium, assembly GCA_030596105.1. Classification (GTDB taxonomy): domain Bacteria; phylum Patescibacteriota; class Minisyncoccia; order Minisyncoccales; family DAOVPY01; genus JAUVKU01. The sequence continues at coordinate 3,429 of JAUVKU010000035.1, read as the reverse complement.
GGGGGGATGGGGGGTGGCACGTAGCACGTAACACATAGCATACAGAACGTAACATATATCACATAACAAAAACGAGCTTAAACGCTCGTTTTTTTATTTAACTAAACAAAAAAATATTTATTTTAATTCAATTTCAAATAATCATCTTCAAGCCCTAAATATGCCTTTGTTATTCTTTCTTTATTTTCAAAACCAAGTTTTTTAACCATTTCTTCAATTTTTCTTTTTGGTCCTTCAATCTCTATATAAGTACCAAAATATAATTTATCTAAAACCACTTCAACGTCTTTGAATTTCCATTCCTCTCTAACCTTCTTAAAAACTCTTATCTGATCATATCCCATTGATTTCATAATATCAACTCCATCGTCAACATTTGATATCTCTACTGAATATTCTTTCCTTTCAAAATATTTCGTCTTTTTTTGAGGTCTGACTTTCACGGTAAATACTATTTTACCATGCTCATCTCTAATTCTTGGAAAAATACCTTTTTCTATTGAATCATCAGAAAAAAATCCATAAGTAGTCTGCTTGTAGGGTTTTTTGGAAATTCCCCCTAAATCTAATAATTTCTTTCTAATATCGTCTGCTTTTTCAATCTTAAATTTTATCTCAATTTCATTTATCATTTTTTTTCAATTTTTTTTAATAACTCTAGGCCATGCAAGGCTGTTAAACATTTTTCTTCATCGGATATATTTTTAATCCCATAAAATTCCTAATACCTGTAGTTTTCTTGTATCCTGCTTTTTCGTAAAAAGAGACCGCGTAGATTGAAGCCCTAAGCTTGATATTTTTAGAGCCTTTTTTAATGCATGACTTTTCAAATTTTTCCATTAACTTGCTGCCAATGCCTCTTTTGTGATACTTTCCATTAACAAATAAATTCACGACTCGATCTTTTTTACCGCGAATCATGCCGATAATCTTTTTATTATCAACTGCCACAAAAAATATATCTGATTTTGAAAAAGCCAATTTTATTTTTTCAATATTCTTCTCTGGATTATAAAAATTAATAAACCTACCAGCTGCTTCTTTGGTCCCTTCCTGTTTATTGTATCTCTTAAAGGTACTGCTGACTATTTTTGCGACAAGCGCAGTGTCAACTATTTTAAATTTTCTGATAATAACCATAATTTCACTAATTTTAAAGTAATTATATCAAATGCTAACATTTATACCTGTGTTCGTCAATCATTCATGCGATTAATCGCATGATTTTATATTTATTTCGCGCCACACTTAACATTGTAGAGCCAATAATGATTGACTTTTAGCCTTTTCCCGCCTATAATAAAAAATATTATAATAATCATAATTAAATGAAAAATTTTAGATACAATGTAATATTCAGACCGGAGCAAGAAGGCGGATTTACTGTTCTTGTGCCCAGCCTTCCCGGCTGTATTAGTTATGGCAAGAATCTTGAAGAAGCCAAAAAAATGGTTAAAGAAGCAATTGAGCTTTATCTTAAAAGTTTACAGGCACATAAAGAACCGATTCCCAACGACGACCAAGGCTTTCTAGCGACAGTGGAGGTTAACCCGCCGCGTTTTACAAACGCCAAACTAAACTATGCCTAAATTAAGGGCAATTACCGCCAAAAAAAATAATCAAACTCCTTGAGAAAAAAGGCTTTCAGCTTGATCGAAAATCTGGAAGCCATTTTATTTTTTACCATTCTGAGAATAAAAAACGCGTTGTCGTGCCTTTTCATACTAAAGACCTGCCTAAAGGAACTTTAATTTCAATCTTAAAGCAAGCTGAGATTGATTATAACGAACTAAGATAGCTATATGCCTAAAATTAATACAAAAACAGCAAAAAAAATCACCCACTCGTTTTACGACGACCTGGACAAAGAAATGAAAAATGAAAAGTTTAAAAAAAGCTTTTTATGAAGAAAGATTAAAACTGGAAATCGCGTCTAAAATTATAAAATAAGCATTAAACAAACAAAAAAAGACGTCTCAAGCGTCTTTTTGATTTATATGATAAAAAAATATTTATTTTGGTTGCGCTAAAAGTGCAGCGCCCACGGCTCCCGCGTTACTACCCAGTTTCGCTTTAACAATCTTTAACTGTTTTTTAAGTATAGGCGAGGCAATATGCTCGCGCATTTTCTTTTTGGCCCGAGACAAAAACAAATCGCTAGACTCTAGCACGCCACCGCCAATTACGATTACTTCCGGCGCGATTAAATTTGCAATATTAGCCAGTGCTATGCCCAGAAAATCACCTACTTCTTCAAACACTTTCCCGGCCAGAACATCACCCCGATAAGCCTCCTCTGCCATTTGGGCCGGGTTATTTTGCGTTAACTTATGATATGCTTCTTCCAAAAATACCGGTTCAGCAAAATCTATTATCATCTCCCCGGGTTCGCCTGAGCCACCGTGCACGGCCCGGTAAATTTCGTCATCCTTAAACCAGCCGCCGCCAATCCCGGTACCGATCACTATACCGTAAACATTTTTGTGCTTTTTACCCGCTCCCAAAGTAGCTTCAGCCAAAATAAAGGTATTGCCGTCATTATCCATTTTGACCGGCAACTCAAACATGGCTGATATTTTCTCGGTTAATTTAATATTATTAAGAATTTCCAAGTTCGGGGAAACAAGCATTTTATCTTCCGAGTAATCAATCACCCCGGCAATTCCGAGGCCGACTCCCTCGATCCGCGCCTTGATCTCTTTGGCTTTCTCAAGCATCGGATCCACCAAAGCTTTAACCATTACCAAAAAATGTTCCAGGCTGTCCCTGGGCGTGGCCAAAGAGTCATCCGCGATTACTTTTTCACCATCAAAAAACACGGCGTTCATTTTAGTACCGCCGATATCTAATCCTATAGTATACGTTTTATCTTCTTTGGCCATATTATAATTATGATTATTTAATTTTTTTTCTCACAAATTCTTTTTCATAACTCACAACTCGTAACTCATAACTCACTATTTATAAAAATTATTCTATTAACAACCTACGAGCCTCATTCCATAAACTACTATCCCCGTTCATCTCCCTCTCCCAATACCACCATTCCACTCCCCAAAGATAGAATTCGCGGAAACCGGCTTGGCGGGAAAATTCAATTATTTCTCTAAACTTTGTGAGGTTCATGGTCCGATCGCGTTCGTCTTTGGACAATTCCTGAAAAGGAACCGGTCCCCAGGGCTCGGCTTGCAGTTCTATCACCAGCCATTTTTCCGGGCGGGTAAAAAACCGGGTAATATTTTTCTTAAATCTAAAAAAACCAGGTTCGATCGGATAGTGGATATAACGGTCCAGAGCCTTGGAGTAAGTGTCACGGTACATGGTCGTACCAAAAATATCAGCCCGCTTAGCGGCCGGTATCCAAAGGGAGAGCACACCCGAATCCGTTAAAAGGATTGGGCGCCTATCCAGGGCTTTGACCAACTGAAT
>JAUVKU010000049.1 GCA_030596105.1 bacterium | reverse complement strand
TACCTTCTTCGTGCGCCCGGGCCGTGCTTATCCCATGCACCGCGGCCGCTTCCTTTGGAATAATAAAACCTTCCGGCTTAATGATCCTGTTCGTGCTTTCACCTCTTTGCCGTTTTCATCCATTAAAAGCCAGGCTAATTGCACCAAGCGCGGCCAATTATCCAAATCTTCCAACGGGGCTTGCCAATTTCGCGGCAAACCCGTAGTCTCGGTATCAAAAAATAAAAACATTTTAATAAATTTTATAGTTGATCAAAATCATTATTACTGATTCCCAAACCTAAATTTCGCATTACACTGAAAGCGTCGGCGGGACGGCCCAGGAAATAGCGCTTATTATCATCAGGGCTGATATACCAGGCTTCACCGCTGCCTTCAACCTGCAGAAAAATTTTACCACTTTGGTTTTTGGCAAAATTATTATCAACATTAATTATCCCCGAACCATTGGGCGCGTAACCATTTCCCATCTCTGCCTTGTCTTCGTGTCCGTCCCCATCGCTGTCTTTATTGTTTTTGTCTGTACCAATAGCATCTTCAAACAGGTCCGGCAATCCGTCGCTGTCGCTGTCAACACCGGTCAAATTACTCAAACCTACCGATATTTTTTCTAAGTTTATATTGCTTATGCCAATGCCCTGATCGCGCATAACCGTAAAAGCGTCAGCCGGCCGGCCCAAATAATGGGAGTACTTGGTTGCTGGATTAATATAATACGCCTGGCCGGCATCTTCTACTTTAAGCACAATTTTTCCTTTAAGCCGGTCAGCCAAAGCACTGCCGTAAACTTTATTTTTCGCTTGGGCATATTCCTGTTCTTCCCCATAACTCTCAAGCAAGGGCTTTAATAAAGATGGGTCAGTTTCAGATTTTGCGTCTTCCGGATTCTGCCCATTAATCAAATACAAATCTTCATCCATTTCAATTTTCGCGAAATCCCTGCGTATTTTTGTTAAAAAATATTCGCCTGTTTTTATAATTTCTTTTAAGCTGGCCAAATCTTCTGAATACAGATCTTTTTCGGCTTCTTCAAGCTTGGCCGCATTGACTGTTTGGGCGTATTCAGTGATAAACCCGGGTGCTTTGACCTGCTCATTAGCTAAAACATATAATAATATTTCATTTGTTTTCACGGATTCATTGGAATCAACCGGCACCCTGGTAGAGATCTGCGAAATTTTCAGTGGGTAAACGATCGTATTGGTTTTGAAGCTTATTTTTATCGGCTCAATATAATTACTGTATTTATAAATGCTGTCCGGACTCTCTTCATTGGCCTCGCTGTCGGGGTCAATACGCATAGCGGTAAAATACCATTCTTTTTGAATATACCAATTAAGTACATCTTTTACCTCTTGTTTTATTTTATAACCATTACTGTTCAGCCAGTCAAAAAGCCCATCAACGCCGGTGGCCGATAAAACCGTTACTTCATAAATTCCAATATTTTCCTGGCTATGGACTACAACATTTGTGCCCAGACCTTCTGCCGGCGCCTTTCCGGTATAAGCATTATCTTGGGCGCGCCAATGCGCGGTTGTCGTTAAAGCCGACAATTCTATAAAAAGATCTTTGGCAGCTATTTCCGCTTCGGGATAAGTCGGTGTGGGCACGATCCAGACAAAATCATTGGTCTCGCCTTCATAATTTACCTTTAAAAACAGATCTTCCATTCCCTCATTGAAAATAATCAAAGAGGTCTGTGACGGTTCATATATATCCCCGTGTTGAAAATCCCTGGGTATCATTCCGCCATCAGCTTTTATTTGACCCAGCGGCATTAAGGTAAATAATAAGATAAGGAGAAATATTTTCTTAAATGTTTCTTTATACATATATTTTTTTATAATTATTTAAATTTTTATAAATTTTTTAAAGATAAATTCACCAGATACTATTATAAAAAAAATTAACAAATCTACAAACCAAGGCAGGGTGTAACCGCCGATAAAATAATTAGAGGCCATAAAGATAGTCTTAAAACCAAGATATAATATAAACAACCAAGCCCAGATAGTAAAAATAACCAGCCACAATAACTGGTTTTTGCTTCTTCCTTTCTTTTGTCTAAAAATTGTTTTGCTATACTTATTAAAGATACTTCTAAGCAGCTGAATGAAAAACACAATTACTGTTGCGCATACAAAAAAATAAATTACCAGGACCACTGTGTTCTCATCAAACAAAGATCCTTTAAAAAAAATTCTGATCAAAAAAGTTACCGGAAAGAATAATAACCAATATATCCTAAAAACAGTCAGAAACAATCTTTCTTGATTTTCAATTTTATCTAAAATATTCATAATACTCTAATTATAACCCATCCAAGACGGACAAGCAAAGAATCGCCTAAATTGGCGATTTTTATGTTAAAAATTAATTTTTAATTTTTTTCAACCTAATCCTCAATAACAATTTTCTTTTCACACTCCTCCTCTGCCATCCCTTGTATTTCCTCCCAGGCTTTATTCATTGCCTCGCTCTCGCAAGCTGACAGGATCTTGTCTGCCTGCAAACATTCTTGGTAGTACTCATCCTGGAACTGGCTCTTATACCGGCCGCAGTAACTATTCTCAAACCGACCGGAGCTTATCGTGATTGCCAGGTAAGAGCCCAGACCAAAAACCACGATAGCGGCGATTAAAATAATTTGCTTTCTTTCCATAGAATAAATAATTTATTACTTTAATTATAACCCATCCAAGACGGACAAGCAAAAACCGCCCGCAAAGGGTGATTCTTATATTCTCGACAACACTCTATTTAGCTAAATATTCTCTAATTCTCTCATTATCCTCCCTTTCTTTATTTCCTTTAAAATATAACTCAATAAACTCAACACCAATCAATTCCACTTCCTGGTGTTTTTCAATATAAGCGTAAATAATTCGCAAATCTTTCTTTTTTAAACTCTGACAAAAAAATCTAGCTTTTATTATGTGGGCTGATTCGGTGTTAGTTAATACGCAAAAATGTTTACCAATACCAAAAGGAAATTTCTTTAGAATCTTTTTAAATTCTAAAATATCTTCGTCCAAAGTCCGATATTTTTTGGATAGCTTTTTAAAATCCTTATTAAATTCGCGAGTGGTTTTAAAGTTCATCCTCGTAATTCCTTACTGAATGATCTTCGTCGCGATAAAATACGGATTCATAGCTGATCTTCTCACCGTCTTCATGCACCATCCAGGGCGTATCGGTGTGTGAGTAATCGCTTAATTCCTTGGCTGTTTTCCAGGACAAGCGGCTGAGCACTTCATCAATGTGCTGTATCTCTTGCGCCGACAAGTCGCTGAGATCGGGGGGCACTAATGGCAAATATTTTTTCTGCTCATATTGAAAATATTTTGATTTCACCCGCTCAAGCATCTTGCTTTTTTCCATTTGTTCAACAATAGTTTTAAATTCTACCGGTGTCGGCCCGTGGTGGTTTTTAATGTAGGTTGCGCCGATCAAATTCTCTTCGAATTTCTCGTAATAATCAAAATCAATAAAGTAAAGGAGTTTATAGATCACGGTTTCGCCGACATTGGGTTTGGCCCCGACTTTATCCAGAATATAAAGCAAAACTTTCTTGAATTTTTTCAAGTCTTTTTTCTGCACCCGAATTTCCATGTTCTTTTCCTTTTCATATTTCTTACCCTTGTCCTTAATAATACTAACAGTATGCTTGGTTTCTTGGCTGGCTAAAAGCTCGTCAAAAGTGATATTATAAATCTCCGAAAGCTTTTGCGCCTCAAATAATGTCAGTTCCCGCTTGCCTTTTTCTATCTGCATATAAGTAGGGCGGGATATCTTTAGCTTTTTCGCTAAATAATCCTGCGTGAATTCATGCTTTTTTCTTAATTGTTTTATAAATTGGGGCTTGATCATAATTTTTGTAATTATTATTCTATCCACATTATACTATAGGTAAAAATATTTGTCAAACAGAATGTAAAAAACATTGACATTTTAAAATATGTTTATTAAAAAAACAGCGGCCGGTAGCACGCTGTCATAAACTCTATTCCTTTTTTTACCTACAAAGGTAACGTTACCCTAACGTTACCCTGTCTAATTTTTTAGAACTTCGCCTTTTTTTATCATAATTATATTTTAAAACTCTCTTTTGCTAATAGCCCAACCATTTCGCCATAATCACTTTTAGTTATCTGCTTATTCTTTAAAAGTATTTCCAGAAAATTTACCGTATCTCTAAATTCGTGTTTATTAAAAATTTCTATCCCAATTGATGCCGCCTTTTTACTGGCTTGTTTATCGTCAGTTATAAATAATCCATTTATTTCCTTGGCCAGAACCATGGCCGAAATTTCGCCAATACCAAGTACTCGCTCCTGGATTAAGTTGTCCATAAATATTATATTATCTATTTGCTCAAGTGTACCGATAGATATTTCGTTCTTATCAGCTAATTCAATTATTCTAAAAAGCGTTGGCTTTTTACCTATCCCTTTTCTAACTTCTTCAATCACTTCCTTGGTTGTAATTAACTCTTTTGATAAATAGAATAAAAGCTCTAGCTTGTTAATTCGGGCAAAATTGCTTAAAACAGCGTTATCAAATACTAATTTTTTATTTATCGGAATTTTCATTATTTTTTATTTCTGCTATTTTGTCTTTTGCCTCATCATATGATATGCGTAAAAATTCCGCCAAACGATTAAGGGATATTTTTTTGTTAAAATAAGAATTAAAAGCTATGCGGTTATACTCG
>JAUVKU010000011.1 GCA_030596105.1 bacterium | reverse complement strand
GGAGTATGGGGAGACGGAAAATATGTTTATTTAGCAAATAATGATTTAGGACTACAAACATACTCAGTAAGCAATACGGGTACATTAACCTTAATAGATACAGACGACCAAGGAGGACATGCTCTTGGAGTATGGGGAGACGGAAAATATGTTTATTTGGCAAATTATGATTTAGGACTGCAAACATATTCAGTAAGTAATACAGGCGTATTAACCCTTATAGATACTGACAACCAAGGAGGACTTGCTTTCGGAGTATGGGGAGACGGAAAATATGTTTATTTGGCAAATTATGATTTAGGACTACAAACATACTCAGTAAGTAATACGGGTATATTAACCTTAATAGATACAGACGATCAAGGAGGGTCTGCTCGTGGAGTATGGGGAGACGGAAAATATGTTTATTTAGCAAATAATGATTTAGGACTACAAACTTACTCAGTAAGTAATACGGGTATATTAACTTTTATAGATGCAGATGATCAAGGAGGGCATGCTTATGGAGTATGGGGAGACGGAAAATATGTTTATTTAGCGAATGGTGGTTTAGGAATACAAACCTACTTAGTAAACGATACGGGTATATTAACCTTAATAGATACAGATGACCAAGGAGGGTATGCTCTCGGAGCATGGGGAGACGGAAAATATGTTTATTTAGCAAATGATAGTTTGGGACTACAAACTTATTCAATAGATAAAGCATACGAATATGATAAGGCAAACCAATATAATATCTTTACTGGAAATGTCGGTATCGGTGACATAACTCCCGATTTCGGCTTAGAAGTGAGCGCAAGTTCAACAAATGGATATTTCGCTATATCGGGTGGAGCAGATGGAAGTGGAGATGGTGATTATTTTGTAGTTGATGGGAATGGCAATGTCGGCATCGCAACCTCAACGCCAGCGCGCAAACTTGAAATTTTGGAAAATTCTAGTGTCCCGCAAATGCGTTTAACCAATTCAGCTGGTAATTATTCTGAATTTGAAGTTGATTCATTGGGTGATTTGACAGTCATTCTTACTGGTGATGATATTTTGTTTGAGGATAGTAATATTTGGATATGTGAGGGTTCCGCTTGTCAGGCGGGTATTAGTTTGGGTAATAATGGAAACTTGGTAGTTGAAAACGACATTTTTATTGCTGGTAATTTGGCCTTAGGTGATAGTTATTCCACTACTACCCTTGCGTTTACTGGTTTTTCGTCAGTTGGAACAACCTCAACCGACATTACTGGTTTGAAAAGCAGTTATCCTGTTATAGAAAAAATGCGGATATATATCAATAACGATATCGCTACTTCAAGCGATAATGTAAATTTCAGGTTGTCTTTTTATGAAAAAGATACAAAAACAGAGGATTTACTTATAAAGGATTTCTATTTTGGTCTTGCTTATACCGAGGTTGCTACTGAGTGGGCTACTTCCAGTCTTTATGGCACTTGCGACAATACTGATGGATTTTTGAAATATGATCAATTGTATTTAATGGGGGCAAGTGGATATACTGAATTTGCGCGAGCAACCAGTGTGACTACCACTGACGCAATGGCTTTTTCTCAACTTACCAAAACTCATCCAGTAGATGTGGGAATTTCTAAAGTAGTGGAATTTACTAATTCTTTCCGTTTGTATGACGATGATGGCACAAAGGAAATCCATCTTAAATTAGAAAATTTGTCTGCATTTACTGCCAGCACCCCAGCAAACATAACTCTTATATTGGAAATCCAATAGAAATTTATGATTTTTTCCAAACAAACATTTTTTTTCATAATAATTCTTGTTTTAATTGCTTTTGCGACTATTTTTAGTGTTGATTTTTTAGTGTCTGCGAGGCAGGGAGCGAATGAATTTAGTAGAGCCAGATATATATCTGATATTCTCCGTGTCAACGAAGGATTGCCCCCCGTTTTATGGATTTCGCCTCAATATAGCTATGAGAACGCAGGAATGTATCGTGATTTATCAAATAATGGTAATCATGGAACTCAGACAACTGCTAGCTACCAACCAAAACTAAGACCTACAGGATTTGATTTTGACGGTCTAAATGATTACATTGATTGCGGTAGCAATGCAAGTTTGAATATTACGGATGAGATTACGCTTGAAGCGTGGGTTAATCCATCAGAAGATGGCTGGAAATATAAAAAATCAATTACCTTAAGTACATCTACCACTATGGCGGATTATCAAGTTAAAGTGGAATTAACACCATCTAATTTTGATTATAGCCACGCTTCATCTACATTAGCGGATATTAGGTTTACAGCGTCAGATGGAGAAACAGAATTAGATTTTTGGATGGAATCAGCTTCAACAACAGCAACAACTACTATTTGGGTTGAAGCATCTGCGACAGGAACAGACGCAATATATATGTATTACGGTAATTCTTCTGCGAGTTCTGCGAGTAATGGAACGACTACCTTTGATTTCTTTGATGATTTTGATGGGGCAAGTTTAGATGGAGCTAAATGGAATTCAGGCGGAACCATAGGTGTTTCAAATTCAGAAGTTTCTGTAGATGCTGATGATTACATTGTGGGAAAAACAACATTTGGTTATGGTTATGCAGCCAGAGCAAAAGTAAAGGCAGATGAACAAGATACTTCTTTTATTATGTTTAGTGATTTTGATGGTTCTCATCATAATAGTATTGATATGACAAATCGTGATGAAGTCGCAAATGATTTTGACCGTTTTATAGTTTGGCATTCAAAAGACGGTAGTTCTGAATGGTCAAGTAATGAGGTAGACGGTTGGAATGATTTTAGGAATACATATTATATTTACGAGATAAACCGATTTAGTGCAACCAGTGTCATTATGCGACAAGCAGATAATTCTTATACCTTTACAGACTATTCGCACACACCTACAATTTCTTTAGGCGTTGGAATGAGAACTTGGGATAGCACGCAGGCATCAACTGTAATAGCTGATTGGTTTCTTGTCCGCAAATGTGTTGCGACAGAGCCAGTTGCGACAGTGGGAAGCGAAACCGTAGCAGGAATTTCAAAAGTAGGCGCTTATGGAATTAATGCAAATACTGCAACTGCTTTTGCATCAATAAATAACCAGACAATAACAGGCGGAACATTATCAGCAGGTTGGAATCATATTGCTTTGACTTATGATAAAGATGCGGGCGGAACAGAGGAAATGAAATTATTCCTTAATGGAGCTAAAATAGCCACAGGGGATTATTCAACCGCAATTTCAACAAATACAAATAATTTTTTAATTGGGGATTTAATCGCTTTTAACGGTATAATAGACGAAGTTAAAATATATGATAAAGCTTTGAGCGCTACGCAAATTCAAGCGATGTATCTTATTGGGTTATCAAGCCATCGTTAGCAAAGAATTAATAATTAATAATCAATAACTATTTATGGATAACTTTTTTGAGAAAATTATAGATTTTGTAAAATATCATAACGCTTTCATGATTGGTTTGGTTTTGTTTTTTCTGTGCAGTGGAGCAATTTTTGCGTCAGAAGGAGCAAGAGATATAATTATTGGCGAGGAGGTTATCACTCAGCAGGGGATAGACAACACAGCTTTATTAGAAATTAATTTAGACGATTTTGATATGCAGATGCAGATAATTGATGTTAGTGAAGATGGCGAAAATTATTATGTGGATTATAGCTATAATATGTTGGTAATAATAGAGAATGTTTGGCAAACCGTTAATCTTGTTGAAACATTGGATGTTTCCAAGATATCGCTTATTGGTAAAGATTTAGGTTTGTATCTTGTTGAAGAATTAGGCGAGGTCGCAGGCGCGCAAATGGTTTTTCTCAAAAAAGTCCAAAAAAAAGAACAAGAAAAAGGGGTTCAAGAAATTGTGGTTTCTGTTGATTATACTGGATTAAAAGGATTGGCGATTGATTTGAAGAATAAGATTTTGCCTGGTTATGAACCAGTTATTGATGAGCATTTGGCAACGATTATTCCGATTTATCAGGACGATAATGATTCTAATAATAATTCAGCTGGCAATAATGCTAATGTTTGTCAGTCGTCGCAAGAAATATGTGATGGTGTTGATAATGATTGCGATGGAACAATAGATGAGGGTCTAAATAGGTCTTGTGGAAATAATATAGGAGATTGTTTGATTGGGGTTCAAGTTTGCTCACAAGGTGTTTGGGGAGATTGTATAGGAGGTAGAGATCCTGTTGAGGAGATATGTGATGGCGTTGATAATGATTGTGATGGAACAATAGATGAGGGCACTGTATGCTTTGGTAGTAATCAACCGGTTTCAAATTGTGATAATTCGCATCTGGATTTGTGTGTTGTCCAACAGGATTGTTTGACTGTTGGCGGGTATTGGTGCGAGGGTGTTTGTGGCAATGAATCGTGTTCAGATCCAGCGCCAGACCCAGAGCCAGATCCTGTGTGTGATAATTCGCATCTGGATTTGTGTATAAGCCAGGAGTTATGTGAAGAAATCAGCTTGTATTGGTATGATGATATTTGTAATTTGGAAGAAGAGATAATAGAGTGCGTTGTTGATTGGTCTTGCGGGGATTGGTCACCTTTGTGTTCAGGGATTGCTTGTAGCGAATCGTTTATGCAGAACAGGGTTTGTTTTGACTTGAATGAATGTGGTATTGAGGACGGCAAACCAAACGAACAACAGAACGCCATAGGAACCGACGCTTGCGCTGATTAGCGATTTTTGTGCTTTGCTTGGTAAAACATAAAGTAAATTAGGCGTAGAGTAGAACTATTTTTTGCGAAATTTTTTTCAGGCAGGAATTTGTTGTTCGGCCATTATGAGGTATAATAAAATTATATAAATTTCAAAAATTATTATTATTTATAATATAAAAAGTAGTATGATAAATATTTTTAATAAGATTGTAAAATTTTCTATTTGCGGGTTGGTTTTTTTAATTCCGCTATTTTTTTTACCTTTTTCTTTTGAGGCATTTGAATTTAACAAGCAATATCTTTTGTTTTTTCTGTCCACAATAGGATTTGTTGCGTGGTTTGGGAAAATGATTTTAATTGACAAAGAAATTCGTTTCAAAAGAACGCCATTGGATTTGTGGATTTTAGGGTTTATTTTTATAGCGATTTTATCAGCTATTTTTTCTGTTGACAAGACATCTTCCGTGTTTGGGTTTTATGGTAGATTTTCAGTTAATTTAATCGGTCTTATCTGTTTCGGAATTTTTTATTTTCTTATAACAAATAATGTTGAAATAATATCTCAAAAAATAAAGGATAAAAAAGAAAAATTAAAGTTTAAATTTTTAGAATTAAAAAAGCAGAACAAGGAAAAGAGGAAAGCGTCAATAGACAAAAAATTGTCAACAATTAAAAGTGAATTGTCGTTAGTTGATGCTTCGTTGCCATTGGTTTCAGTTCATTCTTTGTTAAAAATTTTGTTTTCGTCAGTATTTTTTGTTATTATAACGACTTATTTAGCGATTTTCGGTGGATGGCAAGTTATTAGCGATTTTTTGTCAGCGACTTTTGAGAATTTTTCTTTGCCAAGAATGATGTTTCAATCTACCTTTAATCCAGCAACAGGAAGCGCTGAAGGCCTTGCGATATTTTTAGCGATTATATCAGTATTTTTGACAAGTTTAATATTATTAAATCGTAAGACCAAAGATAATCCAAAGCCAAGCAATTTGTTTTATAAGGTTTTGCTTTTTGCTGGGCTTGGCTTACTTTTGATTATTGATTTTACTGCGGCGTGGTTAATATTGGTTTTGAGTTTAGGATTTTTTATAGTTTTTGTGCTTCAAAATAAAATTTTAAATAAAAATGCGGACAAGTTGTTTTTGCCCATATGTATAATAATTATTGCAATCGCAGGATTTTTCACGAATAATCAGCAATTGGCGAATAACGGTTTGTCATTTATAAATGATAAGTTATCAATATCAACTGACAAGCAATTGATAGTTAATAGATTTTCTTTGCCATACGAGCAGACATTGTCTTGCCCTATTTCTTTTCAGATTGCTAGCAATGCTGTCTCCGAGAATGTTAAATCGCATTTTTTGGGTTCGGGAATTGGAACTTTTCATTATGAGTTTTCAAAATTTAGGCCTCGTGAATTTAATCAGAATGTGTTTTGGCAGTTAAGGTTTGATAGGTCGGGGAGTCATATTGCTGAAGTAATTGGAACAGTTGGTGGCTTAGGGGCTTTGGCGTATTTTGGATTGATTGCTACATTTTTGTTAATGTTTTTTGGGAAAAAGAGAAAACACGAATCATTGATAATTAAAAAATTATTAACTGGAAAAGATGAAAAACCTTTGATAAATAATAAATCATTATTAGTTGGCAATAATTTATCGTTGGTTTTAGTTGTGGTATTTATCGCTATAATTGTTGGGCAATTTATTTATTATCAGAATATGGTTTTGGCTTTAATGTTTTGGTTGATTTTAGCAATAGGGATGGTTGTCTGGCGAGGAGAAAAATCGTCTAAAGAAATAATTTTTTCTTTCAAAGATGTTTCAGGGTTTTCTTTTGTGTTTAAGGTTGTTTTGATTTTATTAAGTCTTGGAATAATTGGGACATATTTTCAAGCAGTAAAATTTTATATGGCCGATGTTTCAGTCAACCGAACAGCAACGAGCGCGCAGATGGCGATTTCAAACCTTGAAAATGCCGTGAGGTTAAATCCTTTTCAGTCACAATACAAAGTTGTTTTAGCTAAAATCTATTTTAATGAGGCGTTAAAGGAGATGAATAAATTTGAGAAAGATCAAAATCAGGAAGTTATAAGTAGCAATATTTCTAAGGCAATATTTTATATCAAGGGAGATGCTTCTCTTCTGGGTGCGATTGAAATTGCGCCTAATCAAGTTGTGGCTTGGGAAACCATGGGAACTATTTATAGAGATATACAGGGTATTGCTTCGGGTGCCACAGATTGGGGAGTAAAAGCGTTTGAAAGGGCATTAGAATTAGAACCAACAAATCCAGTTCTTTATACTGAGCTCGGGAAGTTATATGGGAATTCGCTTTCAGATAAAGAAAAAGCTATGCAAAAATTTGAGAAGGCGATTGACTTAAAACCTGACTATCTTGATGCGCATTTGCAAATTGTTTATTCTCTTGATGGAAAAGAAGATTCAGCTGAGGCGATTAGCTATATGGAAAAGTTAGAAAAAAGCCATCCACACAATATTGAGATTTTATTTCAATTAGGGGTATTGTATTTTAACGATAATCAAACAGAAAATGCTATCATCAAGTTTAAGACAGTAATTCAGGTTGTGCCAAACCATTCTAATGCGCTTTACTCTTTAGCCGTGGCATATCAAGCACAAGGAAAAAATGATTTGGCGTTGTTGTATTATGAGAAAGTTTTAGAATTAAATCTAGGTAATGTTGATGTTTTAGAGAGTATAAAGAATATAAAGGATTTAGAGAATTTATTAGAATAATTGATAGCGTATAATTTTTATTTGTGAAAAAAAAATTTTTTGATATTATTCCACCAAATAAGACCGCAAAAGAAGATCGGATTTTGTTGAAGTCTGATTTTAGCAAATCCGTTAAGTCTGTTAATCTTGGGTGCCAATATGATGAGTCTGCGGAAGAGCGCGCAGATGGCGGTTGTTTGTCTCATTTGCGATTTGATAAAAAATTCAAGTTATTGATTTTTTTGAGTTTCGTTTTTGGTGTAGCTGTTTTTTATTGTTTTTCTATTGAACCAAAAACAGAAATAGAAATTACATGGGAAACTACGCCATACGAATTAACAACTCAATTGAGCGTCTCAAGTTTAGTTGCGCAAGTAGATCCGTTTATTTGGTATAGCGAAAAAACCATACCAGGTGAATTTTTATTGGTTGAGAACCTTGAGTTCCAAGAATTTATTCCAACGGGCATTTTTTCAAAAGAAGAAAAAGCCAAAGGTATAATTCGTGTTTTTAATAATTATTCTTCTTTAGATCAGCCATTACTTGCTACGACTCGTTTTATTTCTGATGACGGAAAAATGTTTAGGACGCAGAATAGGGTAGTTATACCAGGCAATAGTTTTATTGATATAGAAGTTGTCGCGGATCGGTCGGGCGAGGATTATAATATTGGACCGTCTATTTTTTCTATACCTGGTTTTGCTGGAACTGCGAAATACACAGCTTTTTATGGAAAGTCATTTGAATCAATGGTGGGGGGGGAGATAGTCAAGGTTGCTCAAATAAAAAAGATTGACATAGAGAATGCTGAAAAATTTTTAATTGAAAAAGCGTTTTATATAGGAAATGCAAAATTAAAAGAAAAATTTAGCGAGACCTTCAATATTTTAGAAGAAGCGATAAAGCAAGAAAAGATTGAATTTTTTTGTCTTGCAGAACATGGTCAAAATCTTGAAAGTTTTACCGCAAAATTTAAAGCTAAAACAGGAACAATCGGTTTCAGGGGTTCTGATCTGGAGATTTTTATGATAACGCATATTGTTTCCGCAATTCCAGAAAATAAAAAAATTTTGGAAAATAGTTTAGAGATTGATTATTCTTTGCTTAGTTCGTCAATAAATTTTGGAGACAAAGCAAAAGATAATAAAATTGATTTAGAGGCAAAAGCAAAAATGTTTATTTATGATGGTGTGGATATAGAAAATATAAAAAAGCGTGTTCAAGGAAAAGACCTTTCAGAGATTCGCAATATTTTTAAAAATGAATCTGGAATCCTTAGAGTTAGGGCAAGGACTTGGCCATTTTGGATAAAAACCGTGGTTGATGATTTGGAGCAGATAGAAATTCTTGACAGATTTTAAAAAATAGGTAAAATAAACTTTGTCTGATAAATAATAATTAATAGCCGATAATTTATTATTTTGTTCTTATTTTGTTCTAAAAATTAAATATTTTTTGGGAGCGTGGAGATGGTATTTTTTGTGCTCTCATTTTGAACCCATATATTAAGTGGGGCGTTGTGTTTTATATAAAATTTTAATCAATAGTTGATTGTTAAGTGAAGTGAAATCTCGCAAGGCGAGAATAATTTATAATTATTTTTTTACTGTATATGGCAAATACATTTAATATAAAAAGTTTTTCCAAGTCAAAGCTTCATTTAACGCTTCCCCCATTGCTTTCTATGCAAAAGGATAGTTGGAAAGTATTTTGGGAAAAGGATTTAAGGGATCTTTTTGATGAAGTTTCTCCAATTTTGGATTATACGGGCAAGGAGTTTGAGCTTTCTTTTCTGGATTATAAATTAGATGAGCCAAGACATGCAAATGATTTGGAGGCAAAGAAAAATAACGATTCTTATGAGGCGTCATTGAGAGTTAAGGTGAGATTAACCAATCTTAAGACAAAAGAGGTAAAAGATCAGGAAGTTTTTTTTGCTGATTTTCCTTTGATGACAGAAAGAGGAACCTTTATTATTAATGGCGTGGAAAGGGTTGTAATCTCTCAACTTATTCGTTCTCCTGGAGCTTTTTTTACGCTTCAAACAGTAGCTGGTAAAAAGCAATTTGGCGCGAAAATCATTCCCAACAGGGGGGCTTGGCTTGAATTTGAAACAGAACGTAATGGTTTTCTTGCTGTTAGAATTGACAGAAAAAGAAAAATTGCAGCAACAACATTGTTGCGGGCTTTTGGAATAAAGAATATTAAAGAAGTTTTTCAGGGCGTGGACACCGGAGAGATTAAATATATTGAGGAAACTTTATCTCGCGATATAACAACTAATCAGGCAGAGGCTTTGGTGGAAGTTTATAAGCGTTTAAGACCTGGAGATTTGGTAACGCCCGAGACAGCTAAAGAATTAATTGAAAATACATTTTTTAATTTTAATAGATATGACTTGTCTAATGTTGGAAGGTGGAAATTTTGGCAAAGATTGCCAGAATTATCAAAGCACAAAGATTCTATAAAAGAAAAAATAAAAGTGGCCGCGCATGGAGAGATTGCTACAGAAGATAGGATTTTAAAACCAGAAGATGTTTTGGAGGTAGTTAAGGAGATAATTCGTTTAAATAATGATCCCGAAGCAACGCCTGATCAAATTGATCATTTGGGAAATAGGCGTGTCCGAGTTTTAAGTGAGCTTCTTCAAAATCGTTTAAGGCTTGGCTTAACGAGAATGGAAAGAATTATTAGAGACAAGATGTCTACTTTGGAAACTATTGATATGACGCCAAGTCAACTTATTAATCCAAGACCGTTTATGGCGGTGATTAGAGAATTTTTTACAACAGGTCAGGTGTCTCAGTTTATGGACAATCAAAATCCTTTGGCTGAACTTGAGCATAAACGCCGTCTTTCTGCCACGGGACCCGGAGGATTAACAAAGGAAAGGGCTGGGTTTGAGGTTCGTGATGTTCAGACCTCTCATTATGGAAGGATTTGTCCTATTCAAACACCTGAAGGCCCGAGTATTGGGTTGGTTACATATTTATCAACTTACGCTAAAATAAATCCATACGGTTTTATTGAAACTCCATATTTCAAAGTAAAGAAAGGCAAGATTACAAATGATATTCAGTATCTTAATGCTTACGAAGAAGAACGATACAGCATTGCTCACGCAGGGCTTAAGATTGATAAAACGGGCAATATAGTTTCTAAGAGGGTTGGAGCAAGAATAAAAGGATTCACGGGGCTTGTAGATAAAAATGAGCTTGATTTTATTGATGTTTCTCCAGAACAGTGTATTTCTATAGGGACATCACTTATTCCTTTTTTGCAGAATGATGACGCTACAAGAGCTTTAATGGGTTCAAATATGCAACGACAAGCAGTGCCAGTACTTAATCCAGAAGCGCCATTAGTTGGCACGGGTGTTGAAGGAGATGTTGCTGTAAATTCGGGTTTAGAGGTTATTTCTGATATAGACGGAGAAGTGGCAGAAGTAGATGCTAATCATATAAAAATAAAAGGCAAGGGGGCAAAGTCTAATTTAAAAACTTACACTTTGAAAACATTTATTAGAACCAATCAATATACTTGTTTTCATCAGCGACCAATAATTAAAAAGAATGACAAGATTAAAAAGGGCGATATTTTGGCTGATGGTGGAGCAAATGATCATGGAAGATTGGCTTTGGGCAAAAATGTGTTAGTTGCGTTTATGTCTTGGCGTGGAGGGAATTACGAGGATGCGATTATACTTTCTGAACGATTATCTAAATATGACGCATACACATCAATTCATATTGAAAATTTTAGCGTTGATGTTAGAGAGACAAAATTGGGTGCAGAAGTTACTACTTGTGATATTCCTAATGTTGGTGAAGATAAATTAAAAGATTTGGACGAAGACGGTATCATTCGCGTTGGTGCGGAAGTGCGACCAAAAGATATTTTGGTTGGAAAAATTTCTCCAAAAGGAGAAGCAGGATTAACCGCAGAAGAGCGTCTTTTGCAGGCAATTTTTGGTGAGAAAGCAAGAGATGTGAAAGACACATCTCTTTTATTGGATCACGGAAAAAGGGGACGGGTTGTAGATGTAAAAGTTTTTGAGCGAGAAGGTGGTCATAAATTAGAACCAGGGATTATAAAAAGAATTGAAGTGGAGTTGGCTTCAGCTAGAAAAATTGGAGCTGGAGATAAACTTGCCGGACGGCATGGAAATAAAGGTGTTGTTTCAATGGTTTTACCAGAAGAAGAAATGCCGTTTATGGAAGATGGCACGCCCGTAGATATTATTTTAAATCCTTTGAGCGTGGCTTCAAGAATGAATTTGGGACAGATTTTAGAAACTCATCTTGGTTGGGCAGCTAAGAAACTTGGATATCTCGCTGCAACACCAGCTTTGGCAGGGGCGACAGAAGAAGACATTAGAGAAGAATTAAAAAAAGCTGGTTTGCCAGAAGATGGAAAAACAACTCTATATGATGGAAGGACTGGCGAAGTATTCCCAGGTAAAATTACAGTAGGATATATATATATGATGAAATTAATTCATATGGTAGAAGATAAGATTTTTGCACGATCTATTGGTCCGTATTCTTTAATCACCCAGCAACCACTGGGAGGGAAAGCTCAATTTGGAGGTCAGAGATTTGGAGAGATGGAAGTTTGGGCATTAGAAGGATATGGAGCAGCGCATACTTTGCAGGAAATACTTACGATAAAATCAGATGATGTTTTGGGAAGATCGGCCGCATACGAGTCTATTTTAAGAGGAGAGAAGATTAAGAATCCTGGACTACCTGCCTCGTTTAATTTATTGGTAAATGAATTAAAGTCTCTTGGTTTGAGCGTTGAGATTAAGGAGAAATTTTCAAAAGAAGAGGATAAGGAAGAAAGGCGAGTTGAAAGACGGAAAGAATAAGAATAAAAGAAAGAAAGACCAACTGACCACTAATTATTTATCATTTATTACTAATCAATTATCATTTATTACTAAATTTATGCGTGTAGCTAATCTTGAGGCCATAAGAATAAAATTAGCATCACCAGAAGACATTTTGTCTTGGTCTTTCGGTGAGGTAACCAAACCAGAAACTATTAATTATAGAACTCAAAGACCTGAAAAAGATGGTTTGTTCTGCGAGAAAATTTTTGGACCAACTAAGGATTATGAGTGCTATTGTGGAAAGTATAGAAAAATTCGTTATAAGGGGATTACTTGTGATAAGTGTGGGGTAGAAGTAATAAAATCTTCAGTCCGAAGGGATAGAATGGGACATATAGAATTGGCAGCTCCGTGTTCTCATATTTGGTTTTTGCGGGGACTTCCATCTAGGATGGGAACTATTTTGAATGTTCAATCTTCGCAAATTGAAAGCGTAATTTATTTTGCTAGCTATATAATAACTAAAGTTAATAATAAAGCAAAAGAAGAAGCGATAGAAGAAATTAAAAAAGAATACGAGAGTAAAAAGAAGAGTTTAGAGGGTGGTGGAGTTACTAAAACTAAATCTTCTAAAAAATCTACTGTTATAACGCCCTTAGCTGAATTAAAAGAAGCGAGAGATAAGGTTATGGCGGAAATAGGAGAAATAAAATCGTTAAAAGTTTTGTCTGAGCTTGAGTATCGTGATTTTTCGTTAAAATACGGAGAGGTGTTTGAGGCTGGCACTGGAGCAGAGGCGATAAGAGAACTTTTTTCCCAAATTGATTTTAAAGAGATTGTGAAAAAGTTGAAACAAGAAGTAGGGAATGTATCTGAAAGTCTTAGCAGAAAAAAGATTTTGAGAAGATTGAAGATGATTGAAGGGATACTCGGGGCTCACATTAAGCCAGAGTGGATGTTTTTAACTGTTTTGCCTATTTTACCTCCAGATTTAAGACCAATGGTGCAGTTAGATGGAGGAAGATATGCCTCGTCTGATTTGAACGATCTTTATCGCCGTGTCATTAATAGAAATAATCGTTTAAAATATCTTTTAGAAATTGATGCTCCAGATGTTATTGTTAGAAATGAAAAAAGAATGCTTCAAGAGGCGGTAGATGCTTTGATTGATAATGGAATGAGAAAAGGACAGACAACAACAGCTACAACTGGAGGAAAAAGGTTGTTAAAGTCTTTAGCTGATATACTTAAAGGAAAACAAGGACGATTTAGGCAAAATCTTTTAGGAAAAAGAGTGGATTATTCTGGGCGTTCAGTTATTGTGGTTGGTCCACAACTTCAACTTCATCAATGTGGGTTGCCAAAGAAAATGGCATTAGAATTGTTCAAACCTTTTGTTATTAAAAAATTGATAGAAAAAGAGTTTGTTTTTAATGTTAGGGCCGCGTCGCGTTTAATTGATGAGGGCACTATTGAAGTATGGGCTAATTTGGAAGAAGTTGTTAAAGATAAATTAGTTTTGCTCAATAGGGCGCCAACTCTTCATAGATTGGGAATTCAAGCATTTCAACCAGTATTAGTTGAGGGTGGTGTAATACGATTGCATCCAATGGTTTGCAAGGCATTCAACGCTGATTTTGATGGAGATCAAATGGCTGTTCATCTTCCTCTTTCTGATGAAGCCCAGAAAGAAGCGAGAACAGTGATGTTTTCACAGCTTAATCTTTTAAAGCCAGCAAATGGCATGCCTGTTATGAGCGTAACGCAAGATATTATTTTAGGATGTTATTCTCTTACAAAAATTAGCGAAGGCGCGTTGGGCGAAGGAAAAATATTTTCGTCTATTAACGAAGCTCGGTTAGCTTGTGATCTGAAGTATGTTAACTTAAATGCTAAGATAAAGATTCCACGATCAGCCCTTTTAAAACCAGTACAGGGCGATGACAGTTCGGTTATGCTTGTTGAAACGAGTATTGGTAGAATTCTTTTTAATGGGGCGCTTTCCAAAGAATATCCTTTTGTGAATGAAAAAATAAATTTAAGAAAATTAGAAAAAATTATAAGTGAGATTGTAGAAGATCAAGAAATGTCTGACGTGATTAAGGTTTTGGATAGAATTAAAAATTTAGGTTTTGAATATGCTACTATGTCTGGGATTACATGGGGAATGAATGATTTAACTGTGCCCAAAGAAAAAGAAAAAATAGTTGAAAAAGCAAATAAGGAAGTGGAAGATACGAATAAATATTATGAAAAAGGATTATTGTCTCAAGAAGAAAAAACATCAAAAATTATTGAAATTTGGCAAAAGACAAAATTAGAAATTGAAAAATTAGTTCCTAAAACTCTTACAGAGTCTGGATGTGTATTTTCTATTATTGATTCTGGCGCAAGAGGAAGTTGGTCTCAGCCAGTTCAAATGGCTGGAATGAAGGGCCTGGTAATTAATCCAGCTGGGCAAATTATTGAGTTTCCAATTATAAGCTCCTATAAAGAAGGGTTTAATGTTTTAGAATTTTTTAATTCTACTCATGGAGCAAGAAAAGGAACAACTGATACAGCTCTTAGAACTTCTACTGCTGGATATCTTACGCGAAGATTGGTTGATGTTGCTCACGAAGTTATTGTTACTGAAAAAGATTGTGGCGATAAAGATGGTATGAATATTTTTAGGAAAAAGGCCGATGATATTGGTCAAGATTTTATTTTTAAAATTTTGGGTAGAATAAGTTTGGAGGATATAAAAATAGATTCTCGCGTTATTGTAAAAAAAGGAGAAATTATTGATCAGAAGAAGGCAAGAGAAATAATCGCCGGAGATATTAAAAAGATTTTTGTTAGATCTCCGATGAGTTGCAAAAGCAATGAAGGCATTTGTCAGAAATGTTATGGCGCAAGTTTGGCAAATAATAAATTAATTGAAATAGGAGAAGCAGTTGGAATTATTGCGGCGCAATCAATAGGTGAGCCTGGAACGCAATTAACAATGAGAACTTTTCATACTGGTGGTGTTGCGAGTGGGGCAGATATAACTCAAGGTTTGCCACGAGTTCAGGAAATTTTTGAATGTCGTTCTCCTGGAGGAAAAGCCATAATCTCTTTGGTAGACGGAGTTGTAAAAGAAATAACCGAGGACAGAGTTCTTAGGGTAGAAGTGGCTTTTGATGAAGGGAAAAAAGACAAAGAGATTGAAAAAACAAAGAAAACTAAAAAGAAGAAAAAAGAGAATATTGTAGAGTACTCGCTTCCATTAAAAAGAGCGATTTGGGTTGAAAAGGGACAAGAAATTAAAAAAGGACAACAGCTTTGCGAGGGGAACATAGATTTAAAAGAATTATTTAAGGCAACCGATGTAAGGCAAACGCAAAATTATATTGTGCAAGAAATTCAGAAAATTTATAACTCTCAGGGCGCAGTTATTCACGATAAGCATATTGAAATTATAGTAAGACAGATGTTTTCACGAGTGAAAATAAGAGAAGAAGGCCGCGGTTTTTCTAAGGGAGAAATTAGGGAGAATGTTGTTGTTGCGGAAGCAAATAAAAAATCATTAAAAGATGCGAAACGAATTGGTTGTGATCCTATTTTGCTTGGAATTTCTGATGTTGCTTTGACTACGGAAAGCTTTTTATCGGCAGCTTCTTTTCAAGAAACTTCGCGCGTTTTAATAACGGCGGCTTTAGAGGGCAAGCAAGACGCATTAAGGGGATTAAAAGAAAATGTTATGATGGGAAAGCTTATACCCGCTGGAACTGGTTTCAAAAAATGATTATTAAGCAACAGGTCTATTTATTGGAATTTAGAGTTGAAAAAACAGCCCCGTTAGATAAAACGGGGCTGTTTTTGTAAAAAAAAATATTTTGTGTTAAACTGAGGGCGTAGAACAATATCATTTCTGCTGTAATTTTCAAAATTTAGCCAAATTTCCCTAAAATTTATTCAACTTATATTAACATATAGGTCTCAAAAATTTTTGAAAAATTTGTCTTAAATTTTGAAAATTTCGCTACGAAAGTATACTATTCCACACCCTCGATAAATTCAAGGAATTTTGATAAAATTTTATGGCTTTCAAAAAGAAAAAAACAATTAAAAATAAAAAAAATTCAGTTAAACGGGCAACTGCGCCGATTAAAGTTTCTCTCGGAATTTCATTACCAGAAGAAATAAAACAATGGATTTTTGGTTTAGTGATGTTTTTAATGGCAACAATAATTGTTTTATCTTTTTTTGATTTGGCTGGTATTGTTGGAGTATATTTTATTCAGATATTTTCTTTTTTAATTGGAAAAACAGTATTCGTTTTTCCTTTGCTTTTTGTTTTAGGGGGCATGTCATTTTTTATTAAGGCTGATTCTCGTTTAAGCAAGGGTTGTGGTTTGGTTGGCTTGGCAATCGTTGTTTTAATTGTAGGAATTACTGGCTTGTTGGGCGTATTTAGCCCAGAACATTTATCTCAATCTAATGGATATGGCGGATGGCTTGGTTATTTAATCTCGTGGCCTTTTGTTAAGATATTTGGCGATTTAGCAACAAAAATTATATTTTTAGGAGTTGTTGCTGTTGGGGTTGCTATTCTCTGGTATCTTTTATGTCCGTTTTTGCGAAAAGTTAAATTTGTTAGCAATAAAGAGTATAGCGATACGTCATTAAAGTCAGTTAGAGTTGATAAAAAATCAGCTTTTATTAAAAAGATATTTACTCCAAAATTTGAAGTAAAAGAGATTGAGCCATCTCTTCCTCCTATTGTGAGCGAGAAACAAACAGCTCAGCGAAAACAAGAAGAGAGCAAGGGATCACCTTCTGATTTAGGAACTAAATATATTCAAGATTTTTCTTTAAGCGCGGCTGGGTATGAATATCCGCCATTTGATTTGCTTGAGACAGATAGTGGAACGCCCACTGTGGGTGATATCAAAATTAATTCAGCGATTATAAGGCGAACCCTTGAAAATTTTGATATTAGCGTTGAAATGTCTGAAGTAAATATTGGACCGACTTTAACTCAATACACATTAAAACCAGCCGAAGGAATAAAATTGTCTAAAATTACAGGGCTTTCAAACGACCTTTCCCTTGCTTTAGCGGCTCATCCAATAAGAATTGAGGCGCCAATTCCTGGTCGTTCTTTAGTGGGTATTGAAATGCCGAATAAGACAAAAACAATGGTGCGTTTGCGTAATTTGCTTCAGAATTCAAATTTTCAAAATTCAAACTCATTGCTTTCTTTTGCTTTGGGCAGAGATGTAGCTGGTAATTCAGTTTTTGCGGATTTAGCGCGAATGCCTCATCTTCTTGTGGCAGGGAGCACTGGCACAGGAAAAACAGTTGGTTTAAATAGTATTATTTTGAGTTTGCTTTACAGAAATTCACCAGAGACCTTGCGCCTTATTTTAGTAGATCCAAAACGAGTGGAGTTTTCAATATTTAATAAAATTCCGCATCTTTTAACAGATGTAATTGTTGACGCGCAAAGAACTATTAATGTTTTGAAATGGTTAACAACGGAAATGGAAAGGCGATTTGAGGTTCTGTCTAAGGTAGGTTCAAAAAATATTGTTAGTTATAATAAGTTTGTGAGAGAAAATGTTAAGAAGGGCAAAGATGAGCTTGATTTGTCGCCATTGCCATACATTGTTTTGGTTATTGACGAATTGGCAGATTTAATGGCGTCTCGCGGGAGAGAGGTGGAGGGCGCAATTGTGCGTTTGGCTCAAATGGCGCGCGCTGTTGGAATACATTTAATAGTTGCTACTCAAAGACCATCGGTAGAAGTAATCACTGGTTTAATTAAGGCGAACATTACATCAAGAGTTGCCTTTCAGGTTGCTTCGCAAACCGATTCAAGGACCATTTTAGATATGGCTGGAGCTGAAAAGCTTTTAGGGGCAGGGGATATGCTTTTTATATCGGGTGAAATTTCCAAGCCAAAGAGAATACAGGGCGCATATGTTTCAGAAAAAGAAGTAAAAAATGTATCAGAATATTTAACAAAAAATAAAAAAAATAATGAACAAAAAGAAGGAGATGTAATTGAGAATGATATCGCAGAAAGAAGCGGGGGAATTCCTAAAAATAGTTTAGATGCATTGGAAAACGGTAGTTTTTCTGAAGACGAAGATCCTTTGTATCAAGAAGCAAAAAGAATTGTTATAGAATCTAAAAAAGCATCAGCTTCTTTGCTTCAAAGAAGGTTGCGGGTTGGTTATGCAAGGGCAGCACGATTAGTTGATCATTTAGAGGACAATGGGGTGATTGGTCCTGGCGAAGGAGCAAAACCAAGAGAGGTGTATGTAGATAGTATGGATGAGAATAAAAATGAGAGTAGGGGGATTCCAACTCCAGATCAAAGCACGGAAATTCAAGATCGGGATGGTGAGCGCAAAGAGAGCGGAGACGAGGGTATTATTGAAACTGTTGATGATAATACGGGAAATAATAATGAACACAATGAACACAATGAACACAATGAAGATGATGATAATCATAGTGATGATGGCTTTGTGAAACTATAAAAAACACATTTTTTAATTTTTAAGTTTGATTTTTTTTGCCTTTTTTGTTTAAAAATTAAGAATTAAAAATTAAGAATTTATTTAATATGGCCAAGAAGAAAGAATTAAAAAAAGAAAATATGGATTTACAGGAGGCAATTGACGAGATTAAACAGCGTTTTGGTGAAGGTGCTATTATGAAGTTAAGCGATGTGAAGGCCGTGGATATAGATACTATTTCCACAGGTTCTCTTGATTTGGATACAGCATTGGGCGTAAATGGAGTCCCTCGGGGTAGAATGATTGAAATTTATGGTCCAGAAAGCACAGGAAAAACAACCTTGGCTTTGCATATTTTAACAGAGGCGCAAAAAAAGGGCGGTGCGTGTGCTTTTATTGACGCTGAGCACGCTATGGATCCTGATTATGCTAGAAGAATTGGAGTAAATGTTGATGATCTTTTAATTTCTCAGCCTGATTCAGGAGAACAGGCATTGCAAATTGTGGAAACATTGGTATTGGCTGGGACAGTTGATGTTATAGTTGTTGATTCTGTTGCCGCTCTTACTCCAAAAAGAGAAATAGCTGGCGAGATTGGAGATCAACATATTGGGCTTCAGGCGCGATTATTATCACAGGCTTGTAGGAAATTATCTGGCATAATTGCTAAATCAAACACTTTGCTTATTTTTTTAAATCAAACAAGGATGAAAATTGGAGTTATGTGGGGTAATCCAGAAACAACCCCAGGAGGATTAGCCTTGAAATTTTATTCTTCAGTGAGGATTGATTTAAGGAGAATTGCGCAGATAAAGTATAAAGATGAAATAATTGGATCGCGAATTAAAGCCAAGATTGTTAAAAACAAAGTAGCGGCTCCCTTTAAGACAGCTTTATTTGATATTTATTACTCTGAAGGTATTTCTAAATTTGCTGATTTATTAAATGCTGGTATAAAGCAAAATATTATCAAGAAAAGTGGCAACACTTTTATTTTTGAAGATATTAAGCTCGGTGTCGGAGTAGAGCAGGCTAAAAAGTTTATAAGTGAAAATTCAGATATAGCTAAAAAATTGCGAAAGGCAATTATTGCCAGCAATGCCTAAAAGAATAAAAAAAACAAAAATAAAAACACAGGGTTTTAGCTCTGTGTTTTTAAGTTTTAAGTTATTGGTTGTAAGTTTTTATTGTTTTGCGATATGAGATAGCAATCCTAAATGTCGTGCTCTTTTGATAGCAGTGGTTATTTTTCTTTGATGTTTGGCGCATGTTCCCGTTTTTTTTCTTGGTTTTATTTTTCCTAAACCAGAAATAAAGCTTC